>CANGMO010000031.1 GCA_947454295.1 Verrucomicrobiota bacterium
ATTCCTCGTCGGCTATTCGATTGGGTTTTCCCCGATTGCAGCACTTGGTGGCGATCCTACTCGCCGCGCCTGCCTTGAGTCCCACCACCCGGGCGGATTCCGACCCGACCCACGTCGCCGCGCACTCCACAAAGCCGCTCCCCTGGCCCGGAGGGATCATTCCCTACGACATTTCCAAGCTCACCGAGGACCAGCAAAAGATCGCCCTGACGGCCATGCAGCGATGGATGGAAACCGGCGCCCGCGTCCGATTCGTCCCACGCAGCAACCAGGTCGAATACGTCCATTTCACCGGACGAACTGACGCCGGCAACAACACCAGCGGCGACGGCTTCCAAAAGGGGCATCGTGTCGACGTCAACATCACCGCCTTCTGGTGGCGTCAGGGGGAGTGGATGCCCGCGCACGAACTGGGACACGCCCTGGGGTTTCATCACGAGCACCAGCGTTGGGACCGCGACCAGTTCGTGACCATCCACTACGAACACATCAAGCCGGGTCGCGAGCACGACTACGACTGGGTGCCAAAGACCAACTGGATCGTCAGCAGCACCGCCTATGATTTCCGGTCCATCATGCACTACCGCACCTGCTGGGCCTCTAACTGCGAACCGGAGTGCAAGGACGGCGACGGCAGCAGTCCATGCACAGTGATCGACCCGGTGGGCACGGAGTTCGATCGCGTGATTGGCCAGTGGGGTGACAACCGCATCAGCGCCACCGACGCCGAAAAACTCCGCCTGGTCTACGGCACCGCGGAAACCCTGAAGACAAAGTAGCTCGATCGCCTCGACGCCTTCAGTTCCTTCAGCGCGCCAATGGCGCCCTCCCACCCATAGCCCAGGGCAACGCCCTGGGTTTCCCATTTCAAATCCTTCGAGTCCTGAAGGGGCGTCCCAGTAGGGAAGGCATGAAGCCCGTCGGTGGTGCACGCCTTCACCGTCTCAACCTCTCAAGCGCCTCACGCTCGACGGGATGGGCTGCCTCCACGGCTAGTGCCCGACGACGACGCTCCTCCAACCCGGCGCGAACCGCGCTGGAGCGCGATGCAATGTAGATTGCATCACGGCTGCGCTGGTCTGAGATGACGACGCCCCGGTCGTTCGCACGCCACATCACGTCATGAATGCCGTCCGCGTCGACGCGAAATACGTCCTTCGGCGCGCGCATCCAGTGCGGGAGGGCGAACTCAAATTCCACGGCACGCGGCGGTCCGAATTGGAACACCTTCTCCTTCTCGTCCGCGGTGTACGCCGTGTCGTTGGCAAACAGCACGGCCGCCTCCGGTGCGACAATCGACGCGAGATCCCAGTCCGGCGCTCCATCGCGCGTGCAACGTTCAAACCGGTAGGCGTCGCCCTCGAGCAAGAAGGGTTCAAGCATCCGAATCTCTCGCCCGATGCGGGCGATCGGCTCCCAGGTGTCGGGGAACTTGAGCAACGATTTGAGGCTCAGATTGAACCAGTAGAGCGACGTGATGCGGGCCGACAGCGCGTGCATCGCCTGGGATCGCAGCTCATCCGGCGTCGGCGACCGCCGAGAGCGTCCGCCACCACCACCCCAGCCTGACTCCCAGCCATCGTGCGGCCCCTGCGACCAGTAAGCGCATGGCATCGGCCGGTTGAGGTCGCGCAAGGACCGGCACATGTCCCCAATCGTCTCCAGTGGCGCTCCCCAGCGAATCCGCCTTCCGCCCCATCGGTCATAGTCGGACCAGGCGTCGGCCGCCGGTGCCACCACCCGATAAGCGTCAAAATGCGGATAATCCGAGAGTCCCGCATACCACCGCCACGTTCGTTCCTCGCTCAGGGTGACCGAGGTCGGCAGTCGACTGACGCGATACGGCAGGAGCTTCTCGAAAACCTCCTGGGGTGCGACGGGCTTGCCGCCACCAAACTGGGGTTCTCCCAGGAATTCCACGGCATGGATTCTCGGCAGCCACTCGTCGGTATCCCATTGCTCCAGCGGCCAGAGACGGTTGAACAGCTTGAGTGGGTACCGGGCGTAGAGGGTTGGGGTGTCGGTGTACCCGGGAACCCGATCGATCTGGCCAGCGTTTACATGCAGATGCCGGAGCAACTTCAGGTACGGCTCCTGGGTCGCCGTCTCGTTCACCCATCCGCCGCTGATATCGAAGCTCTCCCGCTTGATCCGCAACTGCGTCCACAGCGGACCCGCACTGGTGCCGACCTCCAGCGCCGCGTAGGTGAGGGGCAACTTGGGAACCCGCAGCTTCACGAACCCCTTGTCGCCGGGTGGCACCAACGTCGCAATCGCCAGGGATTCCTGCGGCCACAACACCTGCCACTGCGTCCCTGTCCTGGGGAGCCAGAACCGCAGCGAGGTGACGTGCAATGGTTGCCCTGACTCGTTTGCCAGATGCAAAAGCACAGTATCCGGCGAGACCGAGTCATCGCTCGATAGGAAGGTTGCCGCGGATATCCAGCGCTCCGGATTCGCGATGTCGACGCGTGTCGTGGCGAGATCCTCCCCCTCCACGGTGAAGGTGCGTCCCACGCCCCAGCGCGACGATCGACCATTGAAGTTCCAGACCGTCAGCGCCCCCGCAGGCACGGGCACCGCCGTTCCCAGGTCGTGCCACGCCCACTCATTGGTGGCGAGCAGATCGGCGGGAGTCCTCCCGTCAAAGCGCGGGGCCGACGCCGGACCTCGAACAAAGAGTTGGACCCGCGCCGCGAGATTGGTGTCCCGTGCCCGCCGGTATCGCATTGAGGATTCGATGCGATGTGGAATGACGGCGGTGCCCACTAGTTCCGCAGCCGACACCTCGGCACCGAACCAGGCCAGAAGGAGAAGAATTGAAAGGTGTCTCCGGAGTTCGCCCATGGATCAACTTCTCTCCTATTTCAAGGTGCGCTGGCTGCGCTGCTAAATATCCGGTGATCAGCCGAATCCTTGGGTGAGGACTCACCCCGGCTCCACTCTTTTCATTGGCAAGCCCCGACGGCAGTAGCCGGGCCTCTGCTTCGAGTCACCAGCAGACTCAACGTAGGCCGCATTGGTCGCTCCGAGACCACACCCCGCCGACCTACCGACCACTATTTCGCGGCGCGGCGCCGGACGTAGGTGAGGGCACCGATTCCACCCAGTGCGACAATGGCCGCATAGGTGCTCGGCTCGGGTACCGCACTGGGAATGTTGAGGATCTGGATCGCCTGCACGAGGACGTTATCCGCCGGGCTCGCCACGTCCGCATGGGTCGACACGAAGTAGTACTTGTAGCTCCCCCAGTTGGGCAGATTCACCCAGGTACTCGCCTGAGCGGTCGTAATGGTCTGGAGAACCAGGGTCAACGGCGAGGTGCCAGGTCTGTCGGTCGCCGTATTGGAACCCCAAATGTCCATCTGCTCATTCACCGTCGTGCTGCCGGGAAGGATCTGCGCAACGGAACCGGAAAACGCCTGGTAGACCTGGCTGACGTCGTACCGCATGTAGTTGGCAAGCGAGGTACCCCCACCGTTCAGGGTCAGCTCGTTGTCGAGCGTTCCAACCAATCCGATCCCCTGCTCACCGGCTCCGCCATCCTTGGTGAAAAGATTGTGGGCCGTTCCGTTGGCATCGAATCCCGCCAGAGAAAGCGTATACGACGAGCTGTTGATCGTCCGCGTGATCGACCAGGCATTGCTGCCAATGTCGACGTTGACGACGGATGACGACGTCGTCTGTCCGGAAACCCCAACCATGAACTGGAAGTTGGCGGACGTTGCCCCAAGTACAGCGGTGCCCGCGGTCAGCGACAGGCTGAGAAAAGAGAACTCTCGGAGTCCCCGCTGCCAATACTTGGAGATCATTGTTGGACCTTCACACGTCTTCTCAGACCCCGGCAACCCACGCCTGGCCTTAGACCCTCCTGCAAGCTTCTCAGAATACTTCCTAGTCACGCCAGCGGACGTGTCCCAAACGATTCACCGTCATCGGTTTCACATCCAACGATGCAGTACACCGAAGGCACCCCGCCCCTGGCCCATCCCCCAGCGCTCCTCGGTTCAGAAAGACTGGAGTCGGGGGTCAGTTCGCGCGGCGGGCGTGCCATCAGCGGGTCACGGAGCGACAGGACCGCCTGACCGAATGAGGTACACGAGGTGCTTCCACCAACTGCCGAGTTTCACGTTTTCAGATTCGTCGATGGGAGACAGTGTTTGTCATGCGCCTCTCGTTCGGCCTCGCTGTTGTGTTGATCCTTTCGACGTCGCCGCTGGTCGGTGAGGATGCGGCACCCGGCCTGAGACTTGGGCCGCCGAAGATTGGCGAGGTGCTGGACGCCCAGGACTCGGGTGGCGGTTGGTACAAGGCCACCGTTCTCAAAACCGACGGCGACCGGCGCTTCATTCACTACGAAGGATACAGCGATTCCTGGAACGAGTGGCTGGGCCCCGACAGGGTCCGCGCCCGTCCGGTCACCTTTGAGGACAAACCCGCTCCGGAGCGGGTCTCGACCCCCAAGGAGCTGGTCTTCCCGACGACTCTCGGCGCGCCGATCGCCGGCGAAGTGCTGGTGGCTCGCGACCACACGGGCAAGTGGTACAGATCCACGGTACTCGCGGTGGACGGTACCCTCCGGTTTGTTCACTTCCATGGTTGGGCCGATCGGTTCAACGAATGGGTGGGTCCGGACTCGGTCAGGGCATTGACTGCCGAGGAGGCATCCGCCGCGGCGACGAAGCGGACCCTCGACGGCTGGTTCGCGAAAACCGAGTTGGTCTACTTCGGCGGGGCCCATATCCGCAGCACTCCGTATTGGTTCCGGCCCGACGGAAACGTCTACTTTGGCAACCCCCCTGCCGGCCTCAGCGCCGCGGACTTCGCGGTCGTCCTAAAGTCCGACCCCACGAACTGCGGCACCTACCGAATCATCGGCGAACTGCTCACACTGGCGAAGGCCGGCACCGAGCCGGAGGAGCACACTTACAGCCCCGGGGCAGGCGGCGTCATGGATTCATCCCCGCTGTCGCGCATCTATCGCTTTCGGGACGGCGCCCGGCTTGAAGGTACCTGGGAAACCAGCACGTCGAGCACCTTCGGTGGCGTCCGCGCAGGGGGCGCCAACACGTGGATCTTCCGCAAGGACGGCACGTTCGAACACCGCACCTACGGCAGCGTGGAAACCACCAAGACCCGGGGAATTGACGGCGCCGCACCCGGACAGGCCCTCGGCCAAACCGAGGCTATCACCTCCGGAACCTACGAGTTTGCCGGTGCCCGACTGAAGGTCACCGCTTCGGACGGACGCACGGAACTCCACACGGCATCCGGCGTGAGTTCTGAGGAGTCGCCCCGGATTCTTACGATCGACGGTGCGGACCTGAATCACACCCAGTAACGGGTGCGTCGATGTCCCCCTCGCGCGGGTCGTTTGGAGAATCCGAAGATTTCTTGTCCAAAATCCGCGGCCGGCCGGAAGTATGGGCATCGCCCCACGCATGTCCGCCGACTCATCGCGCCAATCCGGAACGAGCAGCGCCGCCCAGCAGCGGTTTCTGTCGCTGTTTCTGCGCAGTGAACGGGAGATCTATCGGTATGTGGCCGCGCTGGTGCCCAACGTGCTGGATGCCGAGGACATCGTTCAACAAACGGCGATTTCACTTTGGGAGAAGTTCGACGCCTACGACCCCGCCCAGCCGTTCACCCCGTGGGCCTGCCGGTTTGCACTGAACAAGGTCCGCCAGTGGATCGAGCGACGTCAGCGGTGGCAGGCGCTGCTGGAGGGCGGGTTGGCGGAGGAGTTGGCACAGCGACGTGAGGAGCTGCGTCCGGAGCTCGAGATTCGCCTGAGACATCTGGAGGGATGCCTTAAGAAACTGCCCGAGGATCAGCGCTCGCTCGTGGAAGGCCACTACTATCGTCGCGATCCCATTGAGACCCTTGCCGGGGCTTCAAACCGGAGCGTGGCTGCAACCTACAAGGCACTGCAGCGTGTCCGACAAACGCTTCAGGGTTGCATGGAGAGCGCCGCTCAACCTGAGGGAGGCGTCCCATGAGCCTGATCCATCCCTCGCCCGAGTTTGATCACGCCGTGGCGGCGGTGTGTCACGGCACCGCGACGGTAGAGCAACAGCGCGCGCTGAATGCACTGCTCCGCGGCAACCCGGTGGCCCGGGACGAATACATCCTGCGTCTGGAGATTCATTCACGACTCGCCTCCGATCCCGACCTCTTTGCCCGCGACCTCGCCGATGCGATTCCGTTACCGATCCACGCAGAACCGTCCAAGTCCACGTCACGGGGTCATCGCACCCCGTGGCTTCTGGCGCTGGCCGCGTGTGTCGCTCTGCTCTTCAGCGTCGCCTGGTGGGCGCTTCGGTCCGAACCGGGTGTCCGGAAGGGCGAGACCAGCAAAGCCATTGCGATGCTGAATCGCACCGCCGACGCCACCTGGCAGCAACCCGGGGAGGCGCCTCGTCCGGGCGGACCCTTGGAGCCAGGCTGGCTGAGGCTCAAGTCAGGCCTCGCACAGATCGTGTTCTACAGCGGGGCACGGCTGGTGATCGAAGGCCCGGCCGAACTTCAGCTGATTTCCCCCGGCGAAGTGATCTGCCAAAGCGGTCGACTCATCGCGGAGGTGCCGCCACCGGCCCGGGGATTTCAGCTGCGCACGCCTCATCTGTCGGTGAGGGAGCATGGCACGGTCTTTGGAGTAAACGTCGGCAGGCGCGAGACGGAACTGCACGCCTTCAAGGGCCAGGTTGCCTTCCAATCGCCCGACTCCGCCACCGCCCAAACCCTGCCAGAGGGGCAGGGTGCCGTCGTCAACGGACCCAGCGCACCCCGGCTCCTCCCAGCCGGTCCCGAACGGTTCGCGTCTCTGTTTGACCTGCAGAACAAGTCCTCCGAGGCGGCGGTGTTGGGTCACGAGCAATGGCGGGCCGCGGGAACGCGGCTCGACGAGGACCCAGCCCTGCTGGTGCATTTCGAGTTTGAGCCGGTAGATCCACTCGACTGGCGACTACCCAATTCGAGCCGGCTGCGAAGCCCCACCGCCGATGCCACCATTGTGGGATGTCAGTGGACTGAGGGGCGATGGCCCGACAAACGCGCCCTCGAATTCCGGAACGTGAACGACCGCCTGAGGCTGGACGTTCCCGGCGACTACCACGCGCTGACCTTCGCCGTCTGGCTACGGGTGCAGGGCCTCGATCGTGAGATCAATTCCCTGTTCATGAGCGACGGGTTCGAGGCGGGGACCATCCACTGGTCGATTCGCAACGATGGAGTCATCGGGTTGACCGTCATCGGCGACGCTCCCGGCCAGTACCAGATCTGCACCAGCCCCCCCGCCCTGGGCCTCAATCAGCTGGGGCTCTGGGTACATCTCGCCGGGGTCATCGACGGGGAATCCAAGCGCGTGGTCCACTATCTAAACGGCCGTCTGGTCAGCGACCACGCGCTGCGAATTGCGCCACCGTACCGCATTGGCGTCGCGGAACTGGGAAACTGGAATGCCCGGGGCTTTCCGAAGGGCGATCCATTTATGATCCGCAATTTCAGCGGTGCGATGGATGACTTCTGCCTGTTTCGCCGCGCGTTGAGCGGGGACGAAATCCACAGGCTGTACTCCGCCGGCAAGCCCCAGCCGGAGGCGGCCCGGCAACATCAAAACTGAAACCGCCGTCCGTTTCTCCTGTCACCATCAGTCTCCCCGATTCCATGAAAGCCACCCTATCGCTCCTTGCGATCGCCTCCGCGCTGTGGAGCCAGCTCTGCCTGGCGCAATCCACCGAACCCGCCAACGACTGGAAGCCCGCCCCGTCCAACCAGGCCGGCCGGCAATATCCGCAGGTCAACTCGGAGGGACGCGTGAAGTTCCGCATCGTGGCGCCCAAGGCGCAGAGCGTGGGCGTCAGCTTCCGCGACAGCAGCCCGTTCACCAGGGGTGAGGACGGCGCCTGGATCGGCTATACGCGTCCGCTGGATGAGGGCTTCCACTACTACACCCTCAACATCGACGGCGCCGAGGTCCCCGATCCCAACAGCCACTACTTCTATGGCTCAAGCCGCTGGGGAAGTGCCGTGGAGGTGCCGGCGAGGGATGCCGACTTCTACGCACTGAAGAACGTCCCGCACGGGCAGCTGCGCGAGATCCACTACTGGTCGAAGTCGGGCAACACCAACCGGCACGCGTTCATCTACACGCCGCCGGGCTACGACTCGAGCTCGAGGAAGCGCTATCCGGTCCTCTATCTCCAGCACGGCGCGGGCGAGGACGAAACCGGTTGGGGCAGTCAGGGCCATGCGGGTCTGATCCTCGACAACCTCATCGCCGAGGGCAAAGCACAGCCGTTCATCATCGCGATGGAATACGGCGGCAATCCGTTTGCCGGCGGACCCCGCCCCACCAACACGCCGCCGGTCGCCGCCGGCTCGACCAACCGCCCCATTCCCGGACCGGGCGGACGTGGCTTCAACTTCAGCGCGTTCGAAAAAGCGCTGGTGGAGGACTTCATTCCCTACGTCGACGCCAACTTCCGCACCGTGGCAAAGCCAACCCACCGCGCCATGGCGGGCTTGTCGATGGGCGGCATGCAAACCCGCAGCATCGCGCTGACGCATCTCGACACGTTTTCGCACATCGGCGTCTTCAGCGGCGGCAGCATCGCCGTGACCAACATCACTGATCTCGCCGCCTTCAAGAAGAAGGTGAAGCTGGTGTTCATCAGCTACGGCAGCAAGGAACTCGGCGGAGATCGCCCCAATCGCGGCGGGGATCCCAAGGCGCAGACCGCGGCGTTGAAGGACGCAGGCGTCAACGCGGTGTTCTACGAATCCCCCAGCACCGCCCACGAATGGCAGTCGTGGCGGCGCAGCCTGCACGAGTTCGCGCCGCTGCTCTTCAAGAACTGATCCCGCATCGCACGCCCGTTTCAACCACCACCAGCACCACCACGATCATGAAACTCCACAGCATACTCCTGGGCCTCGGGCTCGTGTCGCTCTCCGCTCTTGCGGCGGATGTTACCGGAACCTGGAAGGCGGACTTCGAGACCCAGCGCGGTCTCCAGAAGTACACCTTCACCCTCAAGCAGGAGGGCTCCACCGTGACCGGCAAGGCCAGCGTCGAACGTGAGGGCGAAAAGCGCGAGGTCGAGTTCAAGGAGGGCAAGGCCGACGGCGACACCGTCACCTTCGTCGAATTGCTCAAGGTCCAGGACCGCGAGATCAACATCACCTTCACCGGGAAGGTCGCTGACGGGGACATCAAGTTCACCCGCAAGGTGGGCGACTTCGGCAGCTCGGAGGCCACCGCAAAGCGCGACGCCAGTGTGCGCGGGCCCGGCGGACCGCGCCGCGGGTTTGGCGGTCCCATCGAGTTGAAGCCGGATGACAAACCGGCGTTTCCGGACGCGCCCCAGGGATTCGATCAGGCTCGTGACGGCATCGCCCACGGGAAACTAGAGATGGTGGAGTACGATTCCAAATCCGTCGGCACCAAGCGCAAGGCGCTCGTCTACACCCCGCCCGGATACTCGCCCGACACCAAATACCCGGTGCTCTATCTCCTGCACGGCATCGGAGGTGACGAGGAGGAATGGCGCCGCGGCGGGAATCCGAACGTGATCCTCGACAACCTCATCGCGGACAAGAAGGCCGCACCGATGATCATCGTGATGCCCAACGGCCGCGCCCAAACCGACGACCGGCCCGGCTCCAATGCCATGGCCACCGCACCGGCCTTTGGCAAATTCGATCAGGATCTGCTCGGCAGCCTGATCCCCTTCATCGAGTCCAAGTACTCGGTGATCAAGGATCGCGAGAGCCGCGCGCTCGCCGGCCTCTCCATGGGCGGCGGTCAATCGCTGAACTTCGGCCTGGCCAATCTCGACACCTTTGCCTGGGTCGGCGGGTTCTCGTCGGCGCCGAACACGCGGCCCGCGGCGGAGCTCGTGCCCGATCCCGAAAAGGCGGCGAAGCAGTTGAAGCTCCTGTACGTCTCCTGCGGGAACAAGGACGGCCTCATCCGCATCAGCCAGAACGTCCACGCCTACCTCAAGGAGAAGAACGTGCCCCATATCTGGCACGTCGATGAGCACGCGCACGACTTTCAGCACTGGAAGAAGGGGTTGTTCCAGTTTTCCCAGCTGATCTTCAAAACGAACGCCAAGTAATGCCGGCCGGCCGGGACCTGCATCCCGTTGAACGCGACCGTGTCGATCCCGACCCGGTCGCGTTTCCCTCCCTCCCCAGTGTCGACTCTGAATCGCAACAACGCTGCTGATCCCTTCATGAACACCACCAAGCATGTTCTGGCCCTCATGGCCGCCGGTGTGGGCACCCTCACCCCCTTAGCCGCGGAGGCGCCAAATCGGCCGCTTCAGGTTCTCTACCTTGGGGAAGTCAACATGAGCGGCACGCCGCGCGGTGGCGGCGGCGGATTCGGAGCCGGGCGCACCAACTATGTCTATCTGCCCGGGCAGACTCTCGCACCCGAGGCCATCTACTTCGATCATCGCACCGACGCCAACGACCTCACCGAGGCGTACCTCAAGCACTTTGATGTCGTGGTGCGAACCCTGCCTGCGGGCGGGGTCGGGGCCGCACAGCAGAGGCTGATCGACGCATTCAAGAACGCCGGTGGGGCGGTGATTCAATACGCCGACGGAAATTGCCCGCCGGATTCCGTACTGCGCGAAGCCGTTCTTGGTGGCGTGCGCGCAAAGGCGAAATCCGCATGGGAGGCATCGATCGCCGCACGTCCTCCGCTACAGCGCCAGCAGGGCGAGGTGCCGAACTATGAACGCCGTCCAGAAGCCGTCCGATACCAGGCGCCCCTGTCTCCCGCCGACAGCCTGCGCTACACGCAGGTGCCCGCGGATTTCACCCTTCAGCTGTTCGCCGCCGAGCCCGACATCGTGAAACCCATGTACGTGGCCTGGGACGAGCGCGGTCGCGCCTGGGTCGTGGAGGCCCGGGACTACCCGCACGGCCTGGTGAACGAGGGCGAACCCGGCCATGACAGCATCAAGATTTGCGAGGACACCGATGGGGACGGACGCGCGGACAAGTTCACCGTCTTCGCCGATGGCTTGAACCTCGCCACGTCCCTGGTGTTCGTGAATGGGGGCGTCCTCGTGTCGGAGGCGCGCCACATGCTGTTCCTCAAGGACACCGATGGCGACGACAAGGCCGATGTCCGACAGACCATCCTTCCCGGCTGGGGCACCGGCGACACGCACGCCATGCAGAGCAACCTCGGCCGCGGCTTCGACAACTGGCTCTACGGCGCCGTGGGCTACTCGAACTTCCGCGGCACCGTCGGAGGCAGGGACATGCAATTCGGCCAGGGCGTCTTCCGCTTCAAGGCCGATGGCTCCGCGCTCGAGTTCCTCCACCAGTACAACAACAATACCTGGGGCCTCGGTCTCAACGAATACGGCGACGTCTTCGGTTCAACGGCCAACGGCAATCCGAGTTTCTACGGCTACCTCCCCGCACACATCCTGAATCCGACGCAGCCCGGACCGGGTCGCCGCGGGAGTGGCCCGGGAGGTGGAGGTGGCGGCGGATTCCGTCCCGGATACCGACTCGATGACAAACCAGGTGAGACGCCTGCCCCGCCCGTCAGCGTGCGACGGCTCGCCTCCGCCAAGTCGCTGGCGCCCGGCCTGCGCATGCATCCCAACACGCCGAACGTCCGCATGGTGGACAACTTCGGTGGCTACACCGCGGCGGCGGGGCACGCATTCATGACGAGTGATGCGCTCCCGGCCCGAATGCAGGGCAAGGCGC
>CANGMO010000032.1 GCA_947454295.1 Verrucomicrobiota bacterium
ACGATCTCGGTCGGGTTCGTGGTGGATGACGCCATCGTGGTCATCGAAAACATCCACCGTTTCATCGAGCAGGGAGTTCCACCGTTTGAAGCCGCGCTCCGCGGAGCGCGGCAGATCGGATTCACCGTGATCTCGATGAGCCTGTCCCTGGTGGCGGTATTCATTCCGCTGCTGTTCATGGGCGGCGTCGTGGGACGGTTGTTTCACGAATTCGCGGTCACGCTCAGCGTCGCAATTCTCGTATCGGGCGTCGTCTCGCTGACGCTGGCGCCGATGCTTTGCTCACGGTTCTTGAAGCCGGAACCGCCGGTCTCCTCGCGCGGCGCCTTCTTCCGCGCGAGCGAATGGGCGTTCAATTCCATCCTGGGAATCTATGAGCTCGGATTGCGTTGGGTGCTGAGGCATCAACGCTTCACGCTCTTCCTGGCGGCGGTCACTCTCGGCGCCACGGTCTGGCTGTATCGCGAGGTGCCGAAGGGATTCTTCCCGCAGCAGGACACCGGGGTGATCATGGCCACCACGGAGGCCGCCCAGGACATCTCCTTCGAGGCCATGCGGTCGCTTCAGCAGCGGGTGGCCTCAACCATCCTTCAGGATCCCGCGGTCGCGTCGATCGGCTCCTTCATCGGCGCCGGCGCCGGCAATTCCACCCTCAACAACGGCCGCATCTTCATCACCCTCAAGCCGCTCTCGGTGCGCAAGGCGAGTGCGGACCAGGTAATCGCCCGGCTCAGACCCAAGCTGGGTGCGATTCCGGCGATTTCGGTGTTCGCGGTTCCGGTCCAGGATTTTCGGGTCGGCGGTCGCGCCAGCAAGGCGCAGTACCAGTATTCGCTGCAATCCGGAGACCTGGAGGAACTGGGCCGCTGGTCGGTGGAACTGGTCAACTACCTCAAGAAGGACTCCCGGTTGAAGGATGTCTCGGCGGACCAGCAGACCCGCGGGTTGCAGACGCGCATTCTCATCGACCGTGACCGGGCGTCACGCCGTGGTGTCACCCCGGCGGCGATCGACAATGCGTTGTACGACGCCTTCGGACAGCGGCAGGTGTCCACGTTGTATCAGCGCTACAACCAGCATCATGTCATTCTGGAGGTGGATCCGCGCTACCAGACGGATCCCTCCGCGCTGAGCAAGATCTACGTCGCCTCCACCAACGGCATTCCGGTCCCGATCACCAGCGTGACGGAGGCACGCACCGTGCCGGGCAGTCTGTCGGTGAATCATCAGGGCCAGTTTCCCGCGGTGACCCTGTCGTTCAACCTCGCGCCGGGCGTGGCCTTGGGCGATGCCACCGACATCATCGATGAGGCGATCACCACCTTGAAGATGCCCTCCAGCGTCCAGGGCAGTTTTCAGGGCACCGCGCAGATGTTCCAGGCCTCGCTCAAGTCGACGCGCATGCTCCTGCTCGCCGCGCTGGTGACGGTGTACGTGGTGCTGGGAATCCTCTACGAGAGCCTGGTCCATCCGATCACCATTCTTTCGACCCTGCCCTCGGCGGGTGTGGGATCGCTGCTGGCGCTGATTGTCGTGGGGCAGGAGCTCTCACTGGTGTCGTTCATCGGGATCATCCTGCTGATGGGCATCGTGAAGAAGAATGCGATCATGATGATCGACTTTGCCCTGGATGCGGAACGGAACGAGGGAATGTCCCCCGAGGAGGCCATTTACAAGGCGAGCGTGATCCGTTTCCGGCCGATTCTCATGACCACGCTGGCCGCGCTCTTTGGCGCGGTTCCCCTGGCGGTGAGCTACGGCACCGGATCCGAACTCCGCCGTCCGCTGGGTGTGGCGGTGGTCGGTGGGTTGATCGTCTCGCAGGCCCTCACGCTCTACACCACACCGGTCATCTACCTAACCTTCGAACGGATGCGGCAGCGGTTTGCTTCCCGGCGGGGACAATCCCCGGCTGTTGCAACCACTTCCCCCGCCGGAGTAGGCGCGCTGGCCTGATCGGACAATCGACGGATCCGATGGTTTCAAGGGTCAGGGCGCCTCAGGCCCCAGCAGGCGGAAAAATCGATCCGCCCCCTCTTGAGGCAGCAGCACCGAATTCCGTCCGTTGGTTTCCATGACCGGTGCGGATACCGGCTGCCATGCGGCGGTTGGTGCCAGTTCGTGGCTGGATTGAAGCGTGACGCTGGCCGGTGTCGAAGGCCATGAAAGGGTCAGGCCTCCCGGTCCGAAGCGGGTGGAAAGAGGGTTGGCCTGCCCGAGGATGCCGAACACGTTGAAGAACCCGCTCGCAATGGCAGCCGCAGGTGCCTGAATTGCCGAGGGGATCTGGGGTTTGAGCGGGGTTGCATCTCCCCACTGCAGAACCGTTCCATCGGCCAGAAGGGCGACGGATCGATCGGGGGAGGCGCTGATGGCAATCACGTTCGTCGTGGCGTCTGAAGGAACTTTAGTCGCGCCTGCGGCGCTAATTCCCCACGCGATGACCCCTCCGGCGCGGGTCAGGGCGAGTGCGTGATGTTCCCCTGTGGCAATGGCGACCACATCGTGGGTTGCTGCGTCTGGAATGAGAAGGGAGCCCGGGACGGAAGTGGACAAATTCACAACCGATCCATTCGTTCGCAATCCAATCGAAAAGTCCGCGCCCGCCGCAATTGCGGTGAATCCACCCTGCAGGGTTTCCGGAACGGGTGGATGCCGCCCCCAGACCACCGCCCGCCCGCTTCGCTTGAGGGCGACATTGTGTGCCCGGCCGGCCGCGATGGCGATGACCTCTGATTTCGCCTCGTCGGGAACGATCGATTGCCCCCCCTCGGTCGCGGACAGTGGATCGTTCGTCATTCCGGCTCCCCACGAGATCACCGAACCGTTGGAAAGGAGGGCAACTGAATGGGCCGCCCCAGCGGCGATCGAAACGACATTGTTGGATGCGATGGCTGGGATTTGGAGTGATCTCGCCAGATTGCTGTTGGCGGCCCAGGTGACCAGTGATTGGTCAGATTTTAGCGCCAGAACATGATTGTCGCCGACCGCGATCGCGACCACCCCGCTTCGTGCCTCCTGCGGGATCGCACCCATTTGGGCGTGCGACGGGGCATTGTAAATGGCGACCACCTGCCCGAACTGGGGCTGTGCGCGCAGGGCAGCTGCGTTGAGATTGCTCACACTGCCGGCGATGTTGCTGGCGACCACGGTATAGCTCCCCGCGACTACCGGCAGAAAGCGTGACCATGACAGAGTTCGATTGGTGGCGTTTGGTACAGGCGATCCGTCCTTCCACCACTGGTAGCTTACCTCATATCCGAACGCCTCGACGTCCAAGCCTGTGGCCTCACCCACCCAACTGACCGTCGATTTGGGTGGCTGGGTCAGGACTGGGGGAGCCGGATGAATGAGCGCCAACATGGACTGGGATCCCGCAAAAAGGCCGACCGCGCCGGATTGAAGGAGGGGTGGAACAAGGGTGGAGGTACCCCAAAGGATCAACGATCCGTCGGCCTTCAACGCCGCCGACTGCACGGCGGTGCTGGCGATGGATACAACGCCCGACTTCGCAGCGGATGGGATGTTCGTTTGCCCCGCTGCATTGTCGCCCCATGCGACGACCGATCCATCGGATTTCAGCGCCATGCTCAGTTTGCCGACCGCCACGATGGCGGTGACCCCGGATTTTGCCGCAGTTGGAACGGAGGTTTGTCCCAGGTCGTTCAACCCCCATGCGATGACTGAACCGTCGGATTTGAGCGCAAGGGAGTGGAACTTTCCGGCAGCCACGCTTACGACGCCGCTTTCGGCCACAGCCGGGGGAGCCGCCTGACCGGTACTGTTGGCGCCCCAGCCGACGACCGATCCATCCGTCCTAACTGCAAGCATGTGATTGGCGCCGATCGCCATGCTGACGATTCCCGTCTGCGCATTGGTTGGAATCGCCGTGAGCGATGCAACGCTGTTTCCCCAGACGCTCAACCGTCCGTCGCTGGTCAGGGCTGCGGAGATATTTCCCTCCGCCGCAATGGATTGAACTGATCCCTGGATGGAGTCCGGGATGTCGAGTTGTCCGCTAGTGCCACCTCCCCAACCGACGATGGTGTGATCCGATCTAAGTGCCAGAATGTGACTGCTGCCAGCTGCGGCACCGATGATGTTCTTCTGTGCAGGCAGGGGAATGGAACCGGATGGTCCGGGTGGAATCAGAACCACGCTGCCTACTGGAGGAGCGCCGGCAATCACCTCGAATGCGAAAAGGCTCCCGACGATGCTCAGGTGAACTG
Source organism: Verrucomicrobiota bacterium (assembly GCA_947454295.1). Lineage (GTDB taxonomy): Bacteria > Verrucomicrobiota > Verrucomicrobiia > Limisphaerales > UBA9464 > CAIVQB01. The sequence continues at coordinate 4,230 of CANGMO010000032.1, forward strand.
AAAACGATTGGGAAAAGCGTCTCTTCATGATCGTGAATCTCTCCTTGAAGCGGGAATGCCCGCACACCATTAGTCCCCCAACAATGGTTTTATGGTTACGTCGGCGATGGGACTCACGGATTCAGCAAGTGCGATGCCAGAAGAAACAGCTGTAAACGATATCCTCGACCCCAACCACGATTCCGGAATCAGGCCGGCGGGCCTCAGGAAATCCAGCGGGCGATGCCGAAGGCGGCCGCAGCGGCTAGGCCTCCGATAAAGCAGGTCTGGAGTCCGCTTCGCAGCACCGGAACACCCGTCACGCGACCTTTCACCGCGCCGAAAACGGCCAGGGCGGTCAGAGTGATGACCACCGAGAGCCTCAAGGCCTGGTGGACGTCGGGGAGCATCATGTAGGCGCTCAGCGGGATGATGCCGCCAACGATGTACGCACCCGCGATGGTGGCGGCACTGCGCCAGGCGCGTCCGGGTTCGGGTTCCTCCAAACCCAGCTCGAAGCGCATCATGAACTTCACCCAGTCCGCCGGCCGCCGTCGGAGCGAGGTGATGACGGTCTCGGATTCCTCTTCGGTCAATCCGTAGGTGAGGAAGATGTCCCGCACCTCCTGGGCCTCGGCTTCGGGCTTGGTAAGGATCTCGTCCTCCTCGCGGGCCAGTTCGTTGGCGTAGTGCTCGGCGTCGCCACGTGCAGCGAGAAATCCGCCCAATCCCATGGCGATTGACCCGGCGGCGATTTCCGCGAAGCCGGCGGTGACTACCACGTGCGTTTGCGCGATGGCTCCGGAGAGGCCCGCGGCGAGAGCGAAGGGCACGGTGAGCCCGTCGGACATGCCGATGACGATGTCGCGCACCGCGTCGCCGGCCGTGAAGTGGGATTCCTGGTGGGAGTGCATGATTGGGTCAGGCGGTTGGAGGGGTGGCTGAGTCGACCAGCCGCCGGATCACGCAGGCGGCGGCGGCGAACCCGAAGGCTCCGGTGACCGGGGTGGCGGAACCGTAGCCCCAGTCGCAATTCAGTCGGGGGCCGGCGCCTCCGGACGGCGACGGGGCAGCGGCGGCGGGCAGGTCGGGCCGGGCGCATACCGTTCCGTCCTCGGCAGGATAGACCGGAATTTCGGCGGAGCAGACGGCATCGATGCCAAATTTCTTCTCGCCCCGTGGAAATCCGTGACCCTGCCGCAGGCGCTTGCGGACATCGCTCAACAGCCGGTCGTGGGTGACGCGCGCCAGGTCGGTTATCTGGATCTGGGTCGGATCCCGCCGGCCGCCAGCTCCGCCACAGGTGATCACCGGAAGCTGTCGATCACGGCAGCCAGCGAGGAGGCGGCACTTGTTTGAGACGGCGTCGATGGCATCCACCACGCAGTCCGGCCGGAGGTCAAAGAGCGCCTGGGCGCTCGATTCGGTGAAGAACTCCATGCGGGCGTCGACGGCGCATTCCGGATTCAGATCCCGAATGCGCGCCGCCATCACCTCTACTTTGGGAAGTCCGAGCGTGGAATTGAGCGCGGGGAGTTGCCGGTTGATGTTGCTGACGCACACCTCGTCGAGGTCCACCAGAATGAGCGTGCCGACGGCGCTGCGCGCGAGAGCCTCGGCCACCCAGGATCCCACGCCGCCGATGCCGATCACCATGACACGACTGCGACGCAACCGGTCCAGGCCCGCCCGGCCGTAAAGCCGGCCGATTCCGCCAAACCGGAAGTGAAAGTCGCTCTCGGTGTCACTCATTCCGGGAGGGAGCCTAGCGACGGGCAGCCGGACTGTCAGGATCAGGCTCGTGGTTTTCGTGTGATGTCGTGGATCCGCGCTTGAGCCGATGGCCCCCGTTCGGGAGTCTTCCGCCACCCGCATTCCATTTCGAAAGCCATTTCCCAATAACACCCCTTGCGCGTTATGAAGACCACGTCACTCCTTGCCATTGCCAGTCTGATGTTCCTCCGCACCGTCTCCGCTGCAGACGTCGAACCTCCCGTGGTGACTCCGGGAAACCATGGCAGCGCCCCCTCGGACGCCATGGTGCTGTTCGACGGAAAGGATCTCTCGGCGTGGACCAGTGAGAAGGGGGGCGAGCCGGCGTGGAAGGTGGAGAATGGATACGCCGAGGTCCGCGAAAGCGGCATCATGACCAAGGAACAGTTTGGCGACATCCAGCTCCACGTGGAGTGGGCGAGCCCGGCTGAGGTGAAGGGCGACGGCCAGGGCCGCGGGAACAGCGGCGTCTACTTCCAGGGTCGCTACGAGATCCAGGTGCTCGACTCCTACAACAACAAGACCTACTTCAACGGTCAGGCCGCCTCCTTCTACGGCCACAACGCCCCGCTGGTGAACGCCTGCCGGAAGCCCGGCGAGTGGCAGCAGTACGACATTGTCTTCCACGCGCCGAAGCCGGCTGCCGATGGAACCGTGGTTCCGGGGTCGTTCACCGTGATTCACAACGGTGTGCTGGTGCAGGACCACATCCTCGTGAAGGGCGATGCGACGACTGCCGCGCGCTTCAGCGGAGCGACCCCCACGGGCCCCCTCCTGCTCCAGAATCATGGGAATCCGGTGCATTATCGGAACATCTGGGTTCGCAAGCTGAACTGAGCCGCATCCCCGAATTGCCATGAGTGCGCCAGGGAACCCGCTCGACGGCCTGGGCCGGCAGGTCACCCGCCGGGTGACGTCGCGCCTGGTCTCCAAGCTGGCCGCCCTGGCGGTCGGTGGGCTGGTTGCTGCGGTGGGATTGAAGCAATGCGGCAAGCCTCAATCCCGCGAGCAACTCGCGGAGCACTCGGACCGGATCATCAACGTCAACACGGCGTCGATGGCCGATCTCGAGCTGCTCCCGCGGGTGAACGAGAATCTCGCCCATCGCATCATCGCCGGCCGGCCGTATGCCTCGGTCGAGGATCTCCAGCGCGTCAGTGGCATTGGTCCCAAGACGCTCGAACTGCTGCGTCCGCGCGTGACGGTTGGCACGGGGCCGGGAAAGTGATGGCCGCTCCGCATTCTGGCTGGCCCGCCGGGCGTCGCCACGCATCCTTGGCCGCGTGAAGCTGATCTCGTGGAACGTCAACGGCCTGCGCGCCGTGCTGAAGAAGAACTTCCTCGACTACCTCAAGCAGGAGTCGCCGGACGTGCTGTGCCTGCAGGAGACCAAGTGCTCGCCGGAGCAGGTCGAACCCGTGTGGGGCGATCAGTATGAAACCCACTGGAACTGGGCGGAAAAGAAGGGCTACTCCGGTACGGCCATCCTCACCCGCGAGCGGCCAATCCAGGTGACCCGCGGCATCGGTATTGCGGAACACGACCGCGAGGGACGCGTGCTGACAGCGGAGTTTCCCGGATTCTTTCTGGTGAACGTGTACGTGCCGAACTCTCAGCGCGAACTCACCCGGCTTCCCTATCGGCAGCAGTGGGACCGCGATTTCCTCGCTTATCTTTGCGCGCTCGATCGCATCAAGCCGGTGGTGTGGTGCGGGGATCTCAATGTGGCCCACACCGAGATCGATCTGACGAATCCCAAGGCCAACGTGAGGAACCACGGATTTACCCGGGAGGAGCGCGCGGGATTTGACGCGGTGGTGGAGGCCGGGTTTGTGGACACGTTCCGCGAATTTGAAAAGGGCGGTGGCCACTACACGTGGTGGAGCCCGATGGGTGGGGCGCGATCGCGGAATGTAGGATGGCGCATCGACTATTTTCTCATCTCCGCGCGACTTCGTCCCTCGCTCAAATCAGCGGCGATCCAGCCGCAGATTCTCGGATCCGATCACTGCCCGGTGACCGTGGAACTCGATCCAGCTCTCACCGCGACCCCGACCGTCAAGCCGGCGCGGCGTACCGCCCGGTAGTCCGCCCGGAGAGTTACACCGGGTGCGGCGGATGGATGATCTCGTCGACGTGATGCAGGAGCAGTCCGAAGTACGGCTCCAGCAGCGGCGCGAGTTGCTGCACCTGTTCCAGCAGTTCCAGGGCGGCGAATTCCTCGATCTCCTGGACCTTGCGGTGGCATTCGGCGGCTCCTCGCACGTTGCGCAGCACCGCGATGGCTCCCTTCAGCGAGTGGGCGGTGAACCGGACCTGGTCCAGATTGCCCGCGGCGGCGGCATCACACAGTTTTCGATGCAGGAGCGGAGCCGATTCGCAGAAGATTTCCGCGGTTTCGGCGAGGACGGGGCTCATGGGCTCGGCTTCGGAAGCGGACGGAAAAACTGGATGAAGAATCTTCCGCCCGGATTGGGGGTGGGTGCCGGTGGATGCCTGAACCACCGTCTGTGGGCTCAGTGTTCGAGAAAGCACGGCCGCGAGCTCCGAAGGCGAGTAGGGCTTGGACAGATAGTCATCCATTCCGGCGGCGAGGCAGCGCTCTCGATCTCCCTTGATGGCGCTCGCGGTCAGCGCCACCACGGGCAGGTGTCGACCGGTTCGACGCTCCAGATTGCGAATGCGGACCGTAGTCTCGTACCCGTTGAGTCCGGGCATCTGGATATCGAGCAGCAGGAGGTCAAAGTTCTGACTCTCCAACTCGCGCAGAACCTCGGTGCCGTCCTGGACCAGCGTGACTTCGTGTCCCAGCCGGCTGACCAGCGCGGTGGCCACCTCGGCGTTCACGCTGTTGTCCTCGGCCAGCAGAATTCGGTGTCTGGATGCCCGCGGTTCGGCGCCCGTCGGCGGCTCTGACGTCCCCGGGGATCCCAACGCCTCCAGGCGCGCGATCAACTCCGACCGGCGCACCGGTTTGCTGAGCCAGCCGGTGCGCTGCAGTTTCTCCTGGTCCGCGACATCGGGGGTTCCGGACACCACAAAGAGAACGTGGCATCCTGCCAGCAGCGGGGCTGCGATGGATTCCGTTGCCCAGCGAATGCCATCGGTGCCGCCAAACTGGTCGGCGACCAGAATCAATCGGAACGGTGCTCCCGAGCCCCGCGCGATGCGCAGGTTCATCGCCGCCGAGGCGGCTGAATCGACGACGGTGGGAATCCATCCCAACGAGGCCACCAATTCCGCCACGTCGCCGGCGTGCGCGCCGTCGTCGTCCACAATCAACATGCGGTCGCCACGTCGCGTTGCCGGCTGCGGGACGGCTTCGACTGAGGCTGGCACTCGGGCCGCGTGGAACGGGATGGTGAATTCAAAGCGGCTTCCCTGGCCGGGAATGCTGCGCACCTCGAGACGTCCCCCCATCAACTCAACCAGCCGTGAACAGATGGCCAGCCCCAGGCCGGTTCCGCCGAATCGCCGGGTGGTCGAGGGGTCCGCCTGGGTGAACGGATCAAAGATGGACCGCAGCTTTTCGGCCGGAATTCCAATGCCGGAGTCGATGACGGTGAAGCGCACCGGAATGCGCTCCGGATCGTTGGAGGGCGCAGGCTTGATCTCCACAATCACGCCGCCGCTGTCGGTGAACTTGATCGCGTTGGAGAGAATGTTGAGCAGCACCTGACGCAACCGGCCGGGGTCGCCGTGGATTCGTTCGGAGATTCCCGCGGCAAAACGTGTTTCCAGGAGCAGCCCCTTTTCCTGGGCTCGGAGATTGTTGAGCCGGATGACCTCTTCCACCTCGTTGCGCAGGGAGAAGTCCGTCTGATCCAGTTCCAGCTTGCCCGCCTCGATCTTGGAGAAATCGAGGATATCATTGAGGATCTGGAGCAGGGAGTCGGAAGCGGAAAGCACGTTGTTCAAGTAGCGTCGCTGCTGCGGCTGAAGTTCGGTGTCGAGGGCCAGTCGAACCATGCCGATGATGCCGTTCATCGGCGTGCGGATCTCGTGGCTCATGTTGGCGAGGAACTGACTCTTGGCCTCGCTGGCGGCCTCGGCCGAGCGGCGGGCCTCCTCCAACTCCTGTTCAAACACCTTGCGCTCGGTGATGTCGAGGACGACCCCGTTGAACAGAATTTCGTCCGGCGTGACGCGCACCGGCTTGGAAATCCCCTGCCACCATTTGAGGCGTCCGTCGGGACAGATCAGCCGGCCCTCAAACTGCCAGGTCGCCAGGGTGCGCCGCACCTCGGCAATGGATTCCGCCCAGCGTGCCTGATCTTCCGGATGTATCCGGGCGGCCATGGTGTTGGCCTGATCCACCGGAATCCCGAACATCTCTTCGATCTTCGGGCTGACGTAGGTGAATCCGCTGGTTCCGTCGCGTCGCTCGAACCACTGATAGATCATCCCAGGCACGTTGGCCGCCATGTCACGGAAGCGAGCCTCGCTGGCCTGCAACGCCTCCTCGGCCGCCTTGCGCTCAGTGATGTCCTCGACGGTGCAGACGAATCCGGATCGTGTGCCCCCGAGATTGAGCGGCGCGGAATGGCTGCTGACCCACACAGTGCGCCCGTCGACGTGCAGAAAACGGAAGGTGGTCCGAACCGCGGAAGTGGTGTTGTGCGCACCGCCGACCCAGGTCTCGGCCACACGCTGGCGATCCTCGGGATGGACGGCTTCGAGCCATCCGTGCGCCATGGCCAGATCGTGGGAGATTCCCGCGGCGCGTGCCCATGCCTGATTCACGTACGTCGCGCCGCCGTTTCGATCGGCCACAAACACGCCCAGGGGCGAGGCCTCGGCGATGACGCGGAAGCGTTCCTCACTGTCTCGCAACCGCTGGGCGGCAAGGCGGCGATCCGTGATGTCGGTGCCAAGGAATAGATAGCCCAGAAGGGTGTTGCTCGCATCGCGGAGCGCGGTGACTGCAAGACGGAGCGGAAATCGTGTTCCGTCGGCCCGAACGCAGGTCCATTCCCGCTCATCAATCGCGCCGTCGTTGGTCCGATCCGCAAGGGACTGGAATCCCGCGGGACTGGCGATGGGAGCGATCGAATCATCGCCGTCCACCAGGAGACGCTCCAGAAGCCGTGTTCCCAGAACCTGGGAGGCGCTCTGACGGAAGAGCCGCTCGGCGGTGGCGTCAAAGGTCAGCAATTCGCCCGTCGGGCTGGTGGTGAACACCGCCACGTGGGCCAGATCGAGAATCGTTCGCTGGAGAAGGTTCAGCCGACGAAGCTCGATCTGGGCCATGGTCTGGCGTCCCAGGGCGGTGAGATTGGCAACCTGCGCCTCGGTGAGTTCGCGGGGTTGAATGTCGAGGACACACAGCGTTCCGAGAGCGTGGCCTTCAGTGGTTACCAGCGGAACCCCGGCGTAGAAGCGGATTCCGGGAGCGCCGGTGACCAGGGGATTGGAGACAAACCGGGCGTCCCGGGTGGCATCGCAAATGATCAGCGGCTCCCGTTGCTGAATGGCGTGGGTGCAAAAGGTGATCTCGCGCGGGGTGTTGATGGTAACAAGCTCCAGCCCATGGCGCGCCTTGATCCACTGCCG
>CANGMO010000033.1 GCA_947454295.1 Verrucomicrobiota bacterium
ATCGCAATCACCAGCAGCACGTGGATGAAGCCTCCCATGGTGGAACTGGTGACCAGTCCCAGGATCCAGAGAATGATGAGAATGAAGGCAATGGTGCTGAGCATGAGCGGGCGGGTTAGAAGCAGTGGGTGGCTTGGAAAATGGCGGGGATAAGCGGAGCGAAAGGATCCGCGAGGATCCCTCCGCCCCGATGGGTGGTCGAATTACTCGACCGCGACGGTCATCTTGTTCATGACGCTCACCACGCCCGGAACGTCGGTGACGAGCTTGGTGACCAGGGACTTCTCGGCGGAGTTCTTGGCGATCCCGTTCAGCGAGACCACGCCGTCCACGGTCTCGACGCCGGTCTTCACCGAACTGGTGGAGCGATGCGACAGGAGAGCCATCTTCACCTGTGCGGTGATGGAGGCGTCGTCGATCTTGTCACCCAAGGTCTCGGTCGACTTCGCGGGTTCGGTGCCGATGACCATCTCGTTCTTGACCTCCTTCACGTTGTCGATGTCCCGGGCGTACTCGGTGGTCAACTCGCGCTGCGCCTCATTGGTCGCAGTTCCGCGCAGGGTGACGACGCCGTCTTTCACGTCGACCTCGGTCCGGCCGGCACTGACGTTGCGATGGAAGAGCAGAACGCTGCGGACCTTCAGTGCGATCCAGGTGTCGGAGTGCTCGGCGGGCGCGTCGCCCTTGATGGTGAGTTGATTGTCGACGCTTTTGACTCCGGGAAGGCGTTCAACCGTGGATTCAGCGAGGGACCGGTGGGAGGAGTCGGCGACGGTGCCGGAGAGGACGACGCGGCCGTCGGTGGCCTCGGTCTTGATGGAGTCGTGCTTGAGGTAGGTCTTGAAGACGTACGACTTGGCGGCGGCGGATGCGATGCGGTCATCGGTGTCCGAGGCGAGGATCAGCGAGGGCGCCAGTAGGGCGGTGGAGGTGATGACGATCAGGGCAAGTGTCTTGGTATTATTCATGGGGAAAGTCGTGGGCCTGGCCGGCTCCAACGAGCCCGGGAGAGGCTGGTATGATATTAGATTCCAGGATTGCGGTTCTCCATGGGGTGTAACCCGCATTGAACGGATTCGCGGGAAGGGGAGGTGATCACCCCATGGTTCAAGGGGCGGCGACAGTGCAGGTTGGGAGATCAGCAACCGTGCTGGAGACCGGGGGCATCGTGAATTGATGCGGCTCCCGGCCCCGGCTCATTCATTCCATTCATCCATCATGCATTCCTCAGCTTTCCCTCAAATCCTCCTCCTCTCATCGCTCTTCGCCGCCCGCGCCTCGGCCAGCATTTTTCTGGGCAGTGCCGATTCCTATGCGGTGTTCGGCGGTGCCTCTGTCACCAGTGCGGGTTCGACCGTTCTCAATGGGAACCTCGGTGTGTCGCCGGGTCTTTCCGTCACCGGGTTCCCGCCCGGGGTGGTGAACGGTTCCATCCACTCGGGGGATTCGTCGGCCCAGCAGGCTGGCGCCGACGCTCTGACGGCTTATCTCGCGCTCGGCGGGGAATCGCCGATTCAGAATCTGACTGGAAGCGACCTGGGCGGACTGACCCTGGGTCCGGGCGTTCGCAAGTTTGACACCACCGCCCAGTTGACGGGAACCCTGACCCTCGATGGCGGGGGAAACAGCGCGGCCCGCTTCGACATTCTGATCGGCACGACCCTGACCACCTCGGTGGCCTCGTCGATCGTCCTGACCAATGGGGCCCAGCCGGACAACGTCTACTGGCGGATCGGCACCTCGGCCACGATCGGGGGCGGATCACTGTTCTCGGGCACCGTCCTGGCGGATCAATCCATCACTCTGAACTCGGGGGCCGAGGTGACGGGAAGACTGCTGGCGCTGAACGGCACCACCACGTTGAACAATAATATCGTGTCGGCGCCCGCTTCCGTTCCCGAGGTGGAATCGCTGTTGCCGATTGCCATGCTGTGCCTGACTGCGGGAGTCCTTCGTCGCCGTGCGACCTCAGCCAGCAAGCGTTGAGTTGAAACAACAAACCCTCGTGAGCCGGTTGACTCACGAGGGGCGTTCGAACGGGGGGCAGGGAAGGTGCTATTTAGTGCCTTCCTGAATCTTCTCCCCGGCCCGTTCCACGTCCTTCCCGAAGCCGTTCGCGGTGTGGCATCCGGAGGCCGCGAGAAGCACGAACAGGCTGACGAGGAGCTGAATGAGACCGAAACGAAGACGGGAATGGGAGTGGTTCATGGAGGTGGAGTGTTGGGGAATCAGAAGCGGCAGCGGAACCCGAGGCGGCCGAGTCCGTAGTTGGCGGTGCCGTCGGGAATGACGTAGCGGGCATCCAGGAAGACGCCGAACTGGTGGCTGAAGCGGTATTCGATTCCCGCGCCGGCCTGGCCAAACCAGACCTCGGAGGCGTCGAACTGGCGTCCAAACCCACCGTAGAGATAGGGCGAGAAGCCGCTGTGTCCGAGGGGAAGCCGGCCGATGAAGTTCATCGAGGCACTGTCGATGAAGCTGTGGGCGATGTTTTCGGTGTAGGCATCCGCGGCGACGCCGAGGTTGCGGGTGAAGAAGTAGTTGAGGCCGGCGCCCGCACCGAGACGGAAGTCCCGGTTGAGCTTCAATCCCGTGATGTGGTCAAGGGTCTGCTGTCCGACGGCGGCCGAGCCGAACAGGTCGAGACTTGTTTCCGTGGCGCCGTACAATTCGGACTGATCGGAATATCCCTGGGCGACGACCGCCGGGCAGAGGGGAATCAGTGCGAGTGCCAGGGCGCCAAGACGCCTGGCAAGGAGGGGTGTGAGATACATCACGCTGACCTTATAATCTCACGAGACCGAGATGAATGGGGTGTAACCCTACTCGACCGATCCGCGGAGGACGTCGCCCGAGGCGGACGCATTCCAGAGCAGGATTCCCGGGGTGTCCGTGTGATGGGGCTCGCACCCGAGAATGCTGATGGAGGCGGGATTTAGCAGCAGATGCTTGCCCTGAATTGCATCGAGGCCAATCCAGCGGGCCCCGAGAATCCGAGCGAAGTGTCCGTGGGTGAACAAGGCAATGGTCTCGTCCGCTGCCATGAGGCGAGCCAGAAGTCGATCGGCTCGTTCCGAAACCTGCTGCACGCTCTCGCCCCCGGGGCATCCGTGTTCGAAGAGATTCCAGTCGGGACGACTGTCGAGGATTTCCAGCGAGCGCTGTCCCTCGTACTCCCCGTAGTTCCATTCGGCGAGGTCGGGTTCCAATTCCATGCTTGTCCCAAGGCCGGCGAGTTCACAGGTCTGCCGGGCGCGCAGCCGGGGACTGCAGAGAATCCGCGAAAACGGCACCTGCCCGAGAGGATCCCCGAGCTCGCGGGCAGCCGACTGACCATCCTGGGTCAGCGGAATCTCCGTGGTTCCGGTGTGCTGGCCGGTGAGGGACCACTCGGTCTCGCCGTGACGAATCAGGTAGAGGACTGAAGGCATGGTCGGGAGCGGGTGTGGCGTGGGAGATCGTGGTGCGATCCCATGGCGGCGGCGCGATTCACTCGTGAACGAAGTCGATGAAGCCACGTTCGACATCCGCCCGAATCAGCTTCACGCGAACGCGATCGCCCACATCCAGGGTCTCGAAACCGCGCACCAGTTGCCCCTCGACCGCCGGGAGAAACGTGCGCACCCACACCCCCTTGACCGAGGCGCCGGTGACGATGGCGTCGAACATCTCGCCGATGCGTGAGGCGAGGAGCATTGCCGCAGCGGACTTGCGAACCCGGCGTTCCACCTTGGTGGCATCGTTTTCGCGATCCGTGCATTGGTGGGCCAGCCCGTCGAGTTCGGTGATGGAGTAGGGGGGGCTGTTCCCGGCCAGGGCCGCCTTGACGAGTCGCTGGCTGATCAGATCCGGATAGCGCCGATTGGGTGCGGTGAAGTGTGTGTAGTTCTTCACCGCCAGGCCGAAGTGTCCCGGTGAATCCGTTCCCGGTGCATTGACCACGTATTCGCCGCGGCCAATGAGCTTCACCACGGCCAGCGAGAGGTCGGGAAATCCGTTGGGGTCGAGAATGCGTCGAACCGCGAGGAAGTTCTCGAGCGCAGTGGCTTCCGGATGATCGGGCAGCACCGTGCCGGAAAGCAGGGCCAGTTGCGCGATCCGGCTCCATCGCTCGGGGGACTTCAGCACGCGACGCAGTGAGGGGAACTCCTTCGCCTCGAGGAAGCTCGCGGTGACCTCGTTGGCGGCGATCATGAACTCCTCGATGAGCTGCTTGGCACGATTGTTCGGATCGAGGTCGAGATGCGTCAGGGAATTCCCATCGAAGGTGGCGTGCGGTTCTGGGGTTTCGAGGCTGAGTGCCCCCTGTCGATGGCGCAGGGCCGTGAGCCGTTGGGCGAGGGCGTCCTGAATCCGGAGACTAGTGGCGGTGTCGGCGTCGTTGGCGACTGTCCTTGGCGCATCACCGGTTCCACTAAGCCAGGCCGCGACGCTTCGGTATGCGAGCTTTGCGTGATTGTGGATGCGCGCCCGGTAGATCTCGGAGTGGAAAAGATGGCTGTCCGGCCCGAACAGCATTTCCACCACGAGTGCGTCCCGATCCTGGTCCGCATTCAGCGACGTGAGATCCGTGGACAGGCTCTCCGGAAGCATCGGGAACATCAGGGCCGGAGTGTAGACCGAGGTCGTGTTGTGCCGAGCGTGGCGATCGAGCTGGGAGTCCTTCGGCACCAACTGGTCCACGTCGGCAACCGCCACCCGAATCCGAATCTTTCCGCCGTCCAGCCGCTCCCCCACGGTGACTTGGTCCAGGTCCCTTGAGTCATCGTTGTCGATCGACACCCAGGGAAGATCCCGAAGGTCGCGGATGTCGGCCACGCCTTTCCGGGCCGCCTGAGGGAGAGGGAGGTGCTGCAGTTCCTCGAGCGCGCCGGGTTCGAGAGCGATGCTCAATCCCTGATCGAGCATCGCGGTCCGTGCAATCCGCGCCAACCTGAGCCGGTCGTTATAGGTCTCGGAGTCGTTTCCCGGCGCTGAACGACTGGAAACGACCGCGGGGGGGCGGGGGGCGCGGGTTTTGGCAAGAGTTGAGATGGGCATGATCATCGGCGTGAACGGGAAAGGGACTGGAGTGACAACAGGGCGGTGGCTCTGAGACGGGAGCATCGACTCATGGCCGCGCGCGGGGAGCGACGCGCTCCGCGAACCGCCCGGATGGGGGCCTGGTTGGCCCACCAGGCGATGCGCATCAGGGTTCGCAACGGAATCGGTTCCCAACTGGTTCGCAGCAGCATGCCGCCAAGGTCAGGGGCGAGCGGGGCCTGGTCTTTTCGGGACTGACAGAGATGAAGGAATCCCACCGCAGAAGGATGACCGCTCGCCGCATTTGGCAGCCATGGGGTGAAACCCTCCCGACGGCATCCCGAATTGCGGGATGGCCGCAGGACTTCATCTCCTTTTTCGAAGCGCGCTAGGGATTCCGCCACCAGAGCGTGGCATTCAGTCCGGAGGCGAATCCGACCCAGAGCCAGTAGGGAATCAACAGCAGCGCGGCGGTCCTTCGCACGCGCCAGAACGCGTGAATTGTCAGGCTGATGGCCAGCCAGAGGGCGGCGATTTCAATCAAGGCAATGCCGGGTCGATGCAGCCCGAAGAACAGCGGAGTCCAGGCGGCGTTGAGCACCCACTGAAGCACAAACAGGCCGAGTGGGCGCCGCTGCTGGCGCCATCCACCGATCTGCCAGACTTGCCACGCGGCCACTGCCATCATGCCGTAGAGAAGGCTCCACACCGGGCCGAAGATCCACCCCGGAGGATTCCACACGGGCTTGGCGAGATCGTTGTACCAGGCGTCAGGTCCGCCGAATGCCGCCGACAGGGAGGCCGAGAACGCGAAGAGCATCCAGGCGATCAACGCGGCGATTGGCCGCGGGCGGGCGGGCGGTGCGGAGGCGGTGAAGGGTGTCACAGGTGCGCCAATGCTTTAGACAAGGGTGGTGGCCGGTTGGGCGACTCGTTTGGCTTCCACCCGTTCCTCGGGCGTTTCAATCCACATGGAAAGCGCCTTGAGCGTGTCGAAGAAGTTCAGGAACCGGTGCTGTTCCCGTTCCAGCTCCAGCACCGCCTTTTGGTAGCCGCGTTCGGTGACGACGGGATCCGGATCCGATAGCGGTGGGAGAGTTGAGACCACGGCATCCACCATCGCATCTACCGCGCTGCGGGGATGGTGTTGCAGCAGGTGCAGTCGGACCCGCATCGACTCGGAGAAGGCATTCAGCGTTTCAAGATGCGTTTCCAGATTGCTGGAAAGGTCGCGCCATTGGGCTTGGAAGGGTTCGTCGAGACTGTGTGCCGCGATCCGGATGGCGTCGAGGGAGGCGGTCAGTTCATTGCCTCCGGATTGCAGGGCGTCCCACGACATGAGGGCGTCGTCGAGCGTGCCCGTCGCGGAAGAACCGACAAACTGGGACAGGGTTTCCAATCGCGTGCGGAGGCATCCGAGGGCGGTTTCGATCCGGTCCCAGTGGCGGTTCCAATCGGACGTCCAATCCGGCGTCACACCGGGCTGAAGCCCGAGCGATCGTGCCGTGCGCAGGGTGAGGTTGAGATGCTGCTCCAGCGCCATGAGGCGCGTGGAATCGGTGCGGAATCCGACGTTGAGTCGGGCGAGGAGGCGCTGGGGATTGGATTCGGTCATGGGGGATGGGGATGGGGATGGGGTGGGAGCCCAGAGTCGGTGGTGAGCCAACGCGGGAAGAACGCGATGGGGGCGGGAATTCACAGATCGTTGATCACCTTTGGCGGAAGGGCGGCGCGCAGGGCGTTCAGGACAGCGAGGATGTCGATGATTTCCTGCAGGATGGCGCCGCTCACCGGGTTCAGGTGCCCGGTCGCTGCGAACCCCATGCCGATGAGGCTCAATGCCATACCTCCGATCGCACTTTGGAGGGCGATGATGCGCATGCGGCGGCTGATGTGCATGAACTCGTCGACCTTCTTCAGCGAGTTGTCCATGACCACCACACCGGCGGCCTCCGCGGTGACGTCTGAATTCTGTCCGATGGCAATCCCCACGGTGGCTGCCAGCATGGCGGGTGCGTCATTGATGCCATCGCCGACGTAGAGGGTTTTCGCCAACGCCGACTCCTTCCGGACGATGGCCAGCTTCTGCTCGGGGCTCTGTTGGGCTGAGATCTCGGTGATCCCCACCTGATTGGCGAGGTAGCGGACCTCCGACTCGCGATCTCCGGACAGCAGCAGGATCCGGCGGAACTGATGCTTGGGTCCGAGATGGCGGATGAACGAGCGGCTCTCCGTTCGGGGAGCGTCGCGGAATCGATAGAGCGCCGCGAAGCGACCCTCCACCACGACGATGCATTCCAGTCCTTCCCCAATGGGAGGGAGGAGCTCCAGTCCCGCGAACTGATGGGCCGCGAGCTGGGTTCGGCTGGTGATGCGAACCTCGCGCCCCTGCACGCTGCCCTGAAGACCCTCACCGGGACGTTCACCCACGCGCGTCGCTTCCGGGAGTGCAAGTGATTCCCGGGTTGCGGCCGCCAGGATGGCCCGGGCCAGCGGATGCTTCGAATAACGCTCCAGCGCGGCGGCAAGCGTCAGCACCTCCCGCGCTGTGAATCCAGGACCGGCCAGCTCTTCGGTCAGGGCCGGCTCGCCGTAGGTGAGCGTTCCCGTCTTGTCGAAGATCGCCACCCGGCACTGCGCGATTTGCTCCAGCACCACCGGGCTCTTGATGATGATGGCGCGGCGGGCGCAGAGCGAAATGGATCCGATGATGGCGATGGGGATCGCCAGCAGGAGCGGGCATGGTGTGGCGATCACCAGCACGGAGAGAAAGCGCAGTGGATCTCCGGAAACGGCCCAGGCAATGCCCGCGATGAGCAGGGCCACCGGGGTGTAGTAGGCTCCGAGTTGATCCCCGAGACGTTGAAGCTGCGGCCGTCGCGCTTCGGATTCGCGCATGACCTCCATGATCTTCGCGTAGCGGGAATCGGCGGCCAGCTGGGTGGCCCGAACGGTCAGCACCGATTCGCCGTTCACCGCGCCGGAGATCACCCGCGATCCAATGGTCTTGCTGATTTGGAAGGGTTCCCCCGTGAGATACGACTCATCCATGGTGCCGTTTCCCTCAGACACCTCGCCATCCGCCGGACAGGTTTCGTGGGGATGCAGGACCAGTAGATCCCCGACCGCGATGTCCGCGAGCGGGACGTCGGTTACCTCGGTTCCGCGTTTCCGGTGCGCCACCGAGGGCATGCGTCGCGCCAGGGCTGAGAGCACGGAGGAGGCGCTGCGGAGGGCGAAGCTTTCGAGGGCTTCACCACCAGAGAGCATGAGCACAATGATGGTGCCCGCCAGGTACTCGCCCAGCAGCACCGAGGTGAGAATGGATATACCGCCGAGGAGATCGGCTCCCAGTTGCCGTCGCGCGAGTTTGGATCCCAGTTCGGCGAGCATGGGGATGCCCCCCACGGCGAGGGCCAGCCAGAGGGGCACCAGTTCCGCGGTGCGATGACCGCGAAGGCCGAACCGGAAGACGAGGTGAACCAGGATGGCAACCAGGGTGCCGCCGGCGATGAGCGTGGTCTTCCGAGCCCAGAGGCCGGACCACGTTGTCCAGGAGGGCGAGGGTACGGGGGCGCCAATGGGGTTGGCGTCGACAGGAGCGGGGCGGGGAGAGGAATCGGGAGAGGACATGAAGGCCTAGTGGCGGTCGTTGCGAACCGGCCCGGGGACCGAGACCGGGGGGCGGATTTCCGAATGGCGAATCTGTCCGCCGAGGGTGGCTGTCCAGGCCATCAATCCACCCACCACGACTGAACCCATCAGGATAGATACGCCAATCCACTTTGGCATGCGGCGCTGACGGAAGAAGGGAACCAGACCAGCGATGGCAGCCATTCCCAGCACCGAGGTGCCTCCCAACGCCACCGTTGCGGCCTGTTCGTGTTTTTCGATGATGGGTTTCGACACGCCTGCGAGCCTCTCAACGGATTCCTCGGCCGGTTCACCGGTGAAGAACACCGGAACCGTGGCGAGCGCGACCAGTGCCAGCGTGGCCAGTCCCGTCGCCTTCAATTCACTGCTTCGCCGGATCAGCCCGAGCAGCAGAACCCCGCCTCCGAAGAAGGTTCCCAGCAGGGGAATGTGGTTCAGGATGAGATGCAGATGGGTCCAGTTCATGCGCGGCCTGATCGTTGGTCTTGAAAGTGGGGCTCCGCGCCGGTCGCGGCCGTCGAAAGCTGGGAGCGGACGGATCGGGCGATCATCAGTTCTTCGTCGGTGGGGAGGACCCGAACCGTGACCTGCGAACGATCGCTGGAGATGATTCCCGCGTTGGAATCGTTGAGGGTGGAATCCAGCTGGATTCCGAGAAATTGAAGTCCATCGCAGATGCGGGAGCGAATGGAGTGACAGTGCTCGCCGATGCCCCCGGAAAAGACGACTTCGTCCAATCCGCCGAGCGCCGCTGCGTAGGCTCCCACCTGCTTCTTCGCTGCCTGGCAAAAATACGCGATCGCCTCGCCGGCTTCCGGATCCGCCGATTCGCGCTGGAGCAGATCCCGCATGTCGGCGCTGGATTCCGAGATGCCCCGCAGTCCCGAGTCGTGATTCAGCAACGCGCGCAGCCGCGGTTCAGTCATTCCCTCCAGACGCAGCAGATAGAGCATCACGCCGGGGTCGAGGTCCCCGGACCGGGTCGTCATGGGAAGTCCGCCGGCGGGCGTGAAGCCCATGGTGGTGTCGACGCTTCGCCCCTCGTGGACCGCCGTCATGCTGCAGCCGCTCCCGAGATGAGCGAGAATCAACCGTCCCTGCGCCGCGTGGGGATCCTCAAGGCGTCCAAGCGAATCGAGCAGCGATTCGCAGGAAAGGCCGTGGAAGCCATAGCGTCGGAGGCCCAGCGATTCAAACTGCCGGGGAATGGGGAGGAGCCGGGCCACCCGCGGCAGCGAGTGATGAAACGCGGTGTCGAAGCACGCGATTTGCAACCGCTCGGGGAATCGGGCTCGAACGGATTCCATCAACTCCAGCGCACCCGCGGCATGTTCGGGATCGCAGGCCAGGGTCTCCCGAAGATCATTGAGCAGCGAATCCGACACGCGTTCTGGATCGCAGTGCTCCATGCCGTGGACCACCCGGTGCCCGATGGCCGCAAGCGTTGTGAATTCGGCGCATTGCGGCAGCCAGTCGAGAAATGCTTCCGCGAGGGAGTGGGTCGCGATGAGTTGTGGCGGCGTCCCGCAGGGAGGGATACGCCACTGGAGCGTAGCGCGCGGGGTGCCCAGGCGCTCGATGACGCCACTCCAGAGGCGCGTGGGCGCGGGATCCAGAAGAAACAGCGAGAATCGAAGGCTCGACGAACCCCGGTTGAGGATCAGCGCGTGCCGCGGAGCCGCGGTGGCCGAGAAGCTCACAGGTCTGCCAGTTCTTCGTCGTCGGCGAGTCGGGCCGCCTGGAGCATTTGATCGTGCTCGGCGCCGGCGATGCCCTCGTCCATGAGCAGCTCCTGATCGCTGCGCCCGTCCGCATCCTCGTCCTCGCTGCCGGAGGTCTGGATCTTGTGACTGCCGCCACCATAGGACGGATCCCACGGGGCGGAGGCGCCGATGGATTCCAACGAGTTGTCGCGGATGTCCATGTCGGGCTCGCCGCTCAATTCGCGCTTGGCGTCCTCCCAGTCGTTCTTGGAGACCTCCGCGGCCGAGCGGCCATTGATCATGGCCAGTTCCACGGCGCGTTCGCGCAGCATTCTTCGGGAGACGGCGCCAATGCCGACGCTGTTGAGGGTCAGGACTCCTTCTTTGGTGGGGTGGGTGTTCATGGGGTGGCTCCGGGAATCAGGGGGTTGGTGAATTGGGAATCGCTTGGACGTTCATCGTTGGAGGCCTCCGGGAGGGAGGAGTCACGGAAGTGACCGGACCTCTGCCGTCACAATGCGAGCCGTTGCCGCCTCCGGGCCATGGGGTGGATCCCTACCGGTTCATGTGGGGAGAACACCCCAGAGGGATACACCCCATGGGAAGTGATACCGGGCTTCGCCCATGATGGCGGGAATACGAGGGAAAAGTGTTCCAAGTCCTGGAGCACCTGCCCAGCCACCGATGGTGGACGGCACCCCGCATTGTCTCGAGTCAACCTGCGTTCCACTACCTCCCCCCAATCCTTTGAAACATCGAACTCAATCCTCTTCCCCGCGATGGGGTCAACGCCCTCCGGGCCTCCCGAATGTGGAGTGTTCACAACGTGTCGAATCCCTGGCGCGCCCATGGTTTCAGCGGCTCACCGGCTGGCTGATGGGAATGATGCTGATGTGGGCTGGCGGGGTGGGAGTGATGGCGGACCGGGTGCCTGCGAACTGCACGGGCAGCGGCCTTGGGATCAACCTCTTCACGAGCATCCCTGACGTGCACATTGGCGACACGCTCTTCTACAGCGTGAACGTCTTCAACGGCATCCCCGGCAGCGGACGCATCGTGTG
>CANGMO010000034.1 GCA_947454295.1 Verrucomicrobiota bacterium
ACAGGCTGCTGAAGAGTTTTGGAAACCGGCCCATGGCCACCGAAAGCGACACGCCGGTTTTGACCTCGCCGGAGATGGTGTCGATGACCTCCTTGAACGCAGGATTCGCCTCTTCCACTGCAATTCCCTCCAAGGCCTGGGGAATGGGAATGCCGGCTTCGAGGAGGGCGGACAATTCGCGGGAGAAGGCGGTGACCTCCTTGCGTCGAACGCCGCTACCGAGGCGCAGGCCGGGCGAGGCGGCAGCGGGCGCAGCCACAGCAGTTGCGGCGGTTGCCGTTGCGGCGGGGGCGGGGCGCGGTGGGACAATTCGGGCGCCGTCTGGTCCACACGGTTCGAGGAGCGAGGGAAAGAGTCCGCGTTCAGACAGCTGGCGCAGCGCAGCGCGCCGGTCGTCGGCCTCCAGGATGCCCTGGACGCCGGCGCCGGATCCCTGCACTGCCTGGTAGCGGAAGGCGGCCATGCGCTATTCCTGAACGTCCCCCGCACACACCCGCACGACTTCCTCCAGCGTGGTGACACCGGCGGCGGCCTTGCGGATTCCGTCCTCAAACAGGGTGATCATCGATTCCCGGACGGCGGCCTTCAGCTCGGCGCTCGACCGGCGCTGCAGGATCAATTCGTGGAGGGCGGGGGTGATTTCCAGCAGCTCGAAGATGCCGATTCGTCCGCGGTATCCGGTGCCACGGCATTCCTCGCATCCGACGGCGGCCCAGTAGTCGCCGGCTGGAATGCGGAAGTTCTCGCGGACGGCTTCCGATGCGGGGGCCGTTTTGCGGCAGGCGGGACACAGGCGACGCACCAATCGCTGGGCCAGGACGCCCTCGAGGGACGAGGCGACCAGGAAGGGCTCGATGCCCATGTCGACCAGACGGGTGACCGCACCGGCGGCGTCGTTGGTGTGCAGCGTGCTGAACACCTGGTGACCGGTGAGCGCGGCGCGGATGGCGATTTCGGCGGTCTCGGCGTCGCGGATTTCACCGACCATCACCACGTTGGGATCCTGACGCAGGATGGCGCGAAGTCCGGTAGCGAAGGTGAATCCGCGGCCCGGTTTCACGGGAATCTGGGCCACGCCGGGGAGCTCGTATTCCACCGGATCCTCGATGGTGATCACCTTCTTTTCCACGCGGTAGGTGGCCTGCAGGATGGAATAGAGGGTGGTGGTCTTGCCGCTGCCGGTCGGGCCGGTGGTGAGGAAGAGCCCGTGCGGCTTTTCGGAAAGCCGGCGCAGGATGGCTGCCCGTTCCGGATCGAGCCCCAGATCCTCCGGTCGCTGCAGGCGGGAATCCTTTTCCAGGAGACGCATCACCACGCTCTCCCCGTAGATGGTGGGGAGCGTGCCGACGCGGATGTCCACCCGGGCTCCACGATGATGGATCTGGATATGGCCGTCCTGCGGGAGGAAGCGCTCCGCGATGTTCATTTCCGCCATGATCTTGATGCGCGAGACGATCGCGGCGTGCAGCTGCCGAGGGGGAGGTGGTTTTTCCTGGAGCAGACCGTCCACCCGGTAGCGAAGCTGGTTCGCCTTTTCGAAGGGAAGGAGGTGGATGTCGCTGGCCCGTTCGCGCAGGGCGGTGGCGATGATGACGTTGACCAGGTTCACGACGGTGGGCTCGTTGGCCATCACCTCAATGTCGTGGAGATTCTTGCCCTCTACGGCGGCAGCGGCATCGGCGCCGAGATCCTCGATCATCCGCTCGACGGTCACCTCATAGCGGTCGGTGATGCCTTCGGACACGGCCTCGGAGGTGGAAACTTCCAGCGCTACCTCAAGGCCGGAGAGCAATCGGAGGTCCTCGAGGACATCGGCCGACACCGGCCCGGCCGCGGCGACCACCAGAACGCCGTCGCGGACGGCGACCGGCAGCAGCGAGTGCTGCTTCGCGAATTCAGGGGGAACCAGCCGGGCGGCTTCACCGGAGCCGCTGGATGCGGGATCGGTGAAGGGCGAGTCCGTCTCTGCGGATGGGGATGGGGTCACGCGGGAGGTCGTCCTTTCAGGCTGGCGGGTGGAGCTTCTCTCCTTTCAACAATTGGAAACAGGAATTGTTTCGGGGATCGCGCCTCTGACGCCAAAGCGTGGGAAGTGTTCAAAATCGCCGAGGCGGTCTGGCCTGGTCCATTGACAGGCCGCCAGCGATCGAGTTCGGTCACCCCCCTGCCTGCCATGATCCGCCTCCTGATGCCGCTTCCCGTCGCCCCCCGGCGCCTGACCCGGGCCTTCAGCTACCTTCCGGCTGTCGCATGCGTTGTCGTCGGCCTTCTGGGTTCCCAGAGTCCCGTGCGCGCCGCGGTGGACGACCGGACTCGGGTGGTGTTGGAGGCGCTCGGGCGCATGAAGGCGGCCGATGTGGAGTCGAATCCAGCCCTGAAGAAAGCGCTTGAGCGCGTCTTGAGCCAGGTTCGCGGGGAGCCGGAATTCATTGGGCTGGTGCGTGATTTCAAGGTGACGGGGCAGGAGGCCGCGGTGCGCGAGTTCCTCGTCGCCCATCCGGAGTCTCCGGCTGCGGTGGATGCCGCCCGTCTGCTGTTGGACGGCCCGCCTCCTGTGGATGTTGGACTGGCACAGGCCGGGCCGGCTGTCCGGCTTGCCGGGGTGATCAAGGTGGTGGGCGAGACGGAGGATCGGCGCCTCGTTCCCCTGGTGATGCCGTTGGCGGCGGACCCGGCTCAACCGGCGGAGGTCCGTCGTGCGGCGGTGACGGCACTGGCGCGCGTGCAGGACGGAGCGCAGGCGTTGCTGGGGCTCGTCCGTTCCAATCGCCTCGCGGATGATCTTCGGTTTGTCGCCGGGGGACTGCTTCGGTCGAGCCGCTGGCCGGCAATTCGCACCGAGGCAGGGACGCTGCTGCCGGCGCCTGCTGCCAAGGGTGCGGAGCCGCTGCCACCGCTCGCCGAACTGGTGAAGCGAACCGGGGATCCGGCGCGCGGCGCGGCCGTCTTCCGACGGGCCGACGTGGGATGCATCCAGTGTCACCAGGTGAATGGTGAAGGTGTTGATTTTGGCCCAAATCTTTCGGAAATCGGCACCAAGCTGGGGCGTGACGCGTTGGCCGAGGCGGTGCTCGATCCCAGCGCTGGCATTTCCTTCGGCTTCGAGGCCTGGGCCATTCAGCTCAAGAACGGAGACGATCTCACCGGGCTGATCGTTGGAGAAACAGAGCAGGAGCTGTCGGTAAAGCTCCAGGGTGGGACGGTGAATCGGCTGAAGAAGGTGGAGGTCGCCAAACGGGAGAAGCAGGCGTTGTCCATCATGCCCGCCGGGCTTCAACAGGCGATGACCACGCAGGAGTTTGTCGACCTGCTGGAGTATCTGGCCTCGCTCAAGAAGGGGGCGCGCTAGGCGCCTGGGGATCCCTTGAGGATTCCGCTTTTCCTCACCGGCCATCCCCTCTCTGATCGCGGTGCAAATGGTGGTTCGTGTCTCCCTCGACATCGCCCTCGGGCGGGAGTTCGACTACCTGGTGCCCGCGATGTGGGAATCCCAGGTGGAAGTGGGCACCCGTGTCCGCGTTCCGTTTGGGGCGCGGGAGTTGCTGGGGGTGGTGACCGAAGTCCGGCCGACGTCCGATCAGCCGGGGCTCAAGCCCATCCGCAAGGTCATCGGCGCCCAGAGCCTGGTGACGCCACGGGTGCTCGATCTCGCGCGATGGATCGCCGGCTACTATTGCTGTCCGCTCGAACTGGCGTTGAAAAGCGTCCTGCCGGATGCCGTGCGGAAAGAGGAGGACGGATGGCGTGAGCGTCTTCACGTGACCCTGCTTCCGTTGCCGGGTGCCGCCCCGAAACTCACGGCACGCCAGGAAGCGGTTTTGCGGATCGTGGAGGAATGGCGCGACCTCCCCCTGCAGGAGCTGATCCGTCTGGCGGAAACCACGCCAGCCACGGTGCGCAAGCTGGAGGATCTCGGCCTGCTGCGCATTGCACCGAAGGTCTCGGAACGGGATCCCCACGCGCAGGACGTCCTCGTTCCCAGCCTGCCGATTCCGCTCAATCCCGAGCAACAGGCCGCGCTGGAGCAGATCACTTCCGCCATGGATGTGGCCATGGCCGCTTCCAATTCCGACGACCGTTCGGTGAAGACGCCGCCTGCCGATGCGACGGCCTCGCAGACGTTCCTCCTGCATGGCGTCACCGGATCGGGAAAGACGGAGGTCTACCTGCAGGCGATGGCCCATGCGTTGAAGAACGGGCGCGGCGCCATCGTGCTGGTTCCGGAGATCGCGCTCACGCCGCAGACCGTGGAGCGGTTCAAGTCGCGCTTTTCGAGCGGCCCGCTGCAGACGCTGGTGGCGGTGCTGCATTCGCATCTCAGCGCCGGGGAACGTCATGATGAATGGCACAAGATCCGCCAGGGTCGGGCGCGAATCGTGATCGGGGCGCGCTCGGCGGTCTTTGCACCGGTGGAACCGCTGGGACTCATCGTGGTGGATGAGGAGCACGAGCATTCCTATAAGCAGGAGGAAACACCGCGATATCACGCCCGCGACGTCGCCGTGGTGCGTGGGCAACGGGAAGGCGCGGTGGTGGTGCTGGGTTCGGCGACGCCGTCGCTGGAGAGCTATCACAACGCGCTGCGGAAGAAGTACCGGTTGGTCACCCTGCCGAACCGGGCCACCGAGATGAAACTGCCGGTGGTTCGCATTGTGGACATGCGGCAGGAGCAAAGCCGCGGGGGCGGGCCGCCGCCGTTGTTTTCGCGCCGGCTGGTGGAGGCCATCACGCAGCGGCTCGAACGCGGCGAGCAGACCATGCTCTTCCTGAACCGGCGCGGGTACTCAACCAGTCTGCAGTGCAAGAAATGTGGCTATGTGGCCGGCTGCCCAAACTGCAGCGTCTCGCTGACCTATCACCGCAACGCGCAAAAGCTCCTCTGCCATATCTGCGGTCACGAGGAGAAGGTGCCGTCCAAGTGTCCTGGTCCTGAGTGCGGCGATCCGGGAATTCGTTTCTCCGGCGCGGGCACCGAGCGGGTGGAAGATCAGTTGTCGCGGCGCTTCCCCAAGGCGCGGCTGCGTCGAATGGATTCTGACACGCTCCAACGCAAAGAGGACTACCGCACGGTGCTCAATGATTTTCGAACCGGGAAAATTGATATCCTGGTGGGCACCCAGATGATTGCCAAGGGACTGCATTTCCCGAACGTGACACTGGTGGGCATCATCCACGCCGACCTGTCGCTGCATCTGCCGGACTTCCGGGCCGGCGAACGCACCTTCCAGCTATTGACCCAAGTGAGCGGTCGCGCGGGTCGTGGCGATGTGGAAGGCGAAGTGATTGTGCAGACCTTCACGCCGTTCCATCCCGCGATCCAATTCGCGCGGCGTCACGACTTCCTTGGATTCTACGACCAGGAGACGGAGTTCCGTCAGCAACTCGGGTATCCGCCGTTCAATCGCGTGGCGTTGCTCACGTTGCGGGGACGCAACGAGGACAAGGTGAAGTTCAGTGCCGAGCACGTCCGGAAGTGGCTGGATGAAAAACTCGCCTCCTGGCCGGGAACGGTGATCGCAGGGCCCGCGCCGGCGCCCCTGGCCAAGGCGGAATCGTATTATCGATACCAGCTCATGCTCCGTTCCCCGCGGATGACCAAGCTGAGTCGCGACCTCATGATGCTGCACGAGGCGGTTACCTTGCCGGACGATCTCCGCCTCACGATCGACATCGATCCCGCGAGCCTGCTGTGAGTTGGAGTCGCCGCACTGATGGACTCCGAATGGTGGTGGAGTGCGGCAGTCCCATGCTGCTTTGGTTGGTAACCTGAGGTGAGCGGGCCCCGTCGTGTGGTTCTGCAACCCTGGTGCGAGCCGAACGCGCGAGAGGCCTCACGCACTCCGGGACCGTGCCACGCGCGTATGCCTTCGGGAACTCGCCGGTTACCGGAACTGGATGCCCCAGCGGCGGGCGGCGTATCCGTAGGCCACGGGGTGCACGTTGCGGAGATGCGCCTTGGGATCCCCGTTGGACCACTTCTCCTCGAAGGCCTTCACGGCGCGCTCGTAGTCCTCCAGCAGGCGCTGCTTGAGCGCCGGTTCGGCGAAGGACCACTTGAGCGAGTTGCGTCCGCAGCCGACGAGCTCGTCCCAGGTCAGGTTGAACTCGGTGACGGCGGTCATGTACTCGTCGGTCATGCCGGAGTCCCACATGCCGGAGTCGTCGGTGGAGAGACCGCAGGGAATGCCGGTACGGAGCATCTCCGGGAAGTGGTGCTGGGAGTAGTTGGTGACGTACTCCAGGAGGAGATTGCTCACCAGATTGATCTCCACGAAGGCGATGCCGCTGCGGAGGTGGAGCACGAGCTCGTCATCGGTCAGCACGTTGTTGCCGTGGCCGAGTCGCGTGGCCCCGAGGAGCAGGGTGTCGCGCATGTGGGGATTCGGTTCGTCCACTTCGCCGGCGTGAATCGACAGACCGACGCCCGAGTACTTGTGCCGCATACGGCGGTAGGTTTCGAGAAAGCGCCGGGGATGACCTTTGTCGTTGTCCTCACGGCCGGCCATGTTGATGCCGACCCAGAGATCGCGATGCCTTGAAACGAAGTCGTAGGCTTCCTCGACCTTCTTTTCGGCAATGGGAGTGAAGCGCAGCACAACCACCTGCCAGCGCACCTCGACGCCGGTGGCGCGGGCATCGGGTTGGTCGAGACGCGCCTTGAGGCGGCGGCTCATTTCGTCGGGATCCACGGCGGTGCCGTCGGCCAGCACGAATCCGAGCGGAATGGTCTGCGGCTCCAGGTACCGCACGCCCTCAGCGCCGTAGCGCTTCATGGTTTCCACGGTCATCTCCAGAAACACCTCGAGGCTGCGCCCCATCGCGCCAAACCGTGGCCAGATTTCCTCAAAGAACTCGTTGCGCCCCTCGCCCGGCTTGTCGAGGCGCAGCGAGTTGATGAAGGCCGTGCGCTGCGCCGGCGTGAGTTCATCGAGTGCGGCGTATTCCTTCTGCTGGCATTCCGGCAGCGTCTTCCAGGTGTAGCCGGCGATGGTCTGGAATTGCCGCCAGGTGTTGGTGTCGCCGTCACACGACCCGGCGCGGACGCGGGTGTAGAAGCGATTGCCGCCGTTGCGGGCCGGATCGGCGGCCACCTGGAACAGCGAGTCCATCTGCCAGCAGCCGCCGCTGTGATGATGGAGATCCGCCGCCTTGGGCATCGCGTACAGGAACGCGTAAAGCTCGGCCTTCGACAGGTTCGTCTTCAGCTGCGTGAAGGTGCCGTCGAACCCCCCGGCGGCGAGGGACAGGGTCAGGGAGCCGCCGACTGCGGCGGCCCGGGCGATCCAGCGGAACAGTTTCATGCGACACTCAGGGTGAACGGGAATTTAGGATCTCGAAAAGGCGGAAGAACTCAGGGTGTGCCGGCGGGGGGCTTGGATTCGTACTCGGACCAGTGGTCGAGGAGTTCATGCAGCACCCGGCTGCCGACACGATAGGCCGCCTCAAGGCTCGGAATATAGGCGGAGAACTTGCCCCCATTTTCTTCGGCGAGGCTTTCGGCGGCCGTTTTTCCCGGAGGCTGTTGATCGAAGTTGCTCGCGGTTCGGAGCACCAGGACGCGGTTGGTATCGGCCTTGCCGCCCTCGGCAAGAAAGGTCAACGCCTGGAGCGTGCCGGAGTCCTCCATGGCAGTGGTCACGTAGTTGCCGGCTCCATCCGTCCAGTACTTCACCCAGTCATTGGCCCACTGGTTCATCAGCTTTCCATGCCAGAAGGTTCCGCCCGCGAGGTTGTCGCCCTTCATCACGAACGGCGACCGCATGGCCACCGGGTGATTGGTGTATCGCATGCGATTGGTGCGCATGACGTCATTCTCCATGAGTGGCGTGTTGCGGGTGAGGCGATAGGCCCAGTCCACGAGCGGCTTGTTGAGCGGGAACGTCACCTGGCCGACGCCGCGATCCTTGCGGGGCAGCGCGTAGGGCTTTTGCTGGCTCAAGGGGATGTATCCGGTCGGCCAGTCGGCGGGCATCTCGCGGGCGTCGATTTCGTGGGCGAGGTCGGCGTCCACGATGTACTCGGCCCAGGCCGCGCAGCCGAGGGTGCCGTCGGCGGGATCGATGCCGGCGATGCCGGCGGTGATCCAGTAGGCCTTCGAGCAATCGAATCGGGGATCCAGCGCGAGGGCGGTGATGCTTGCCGCGCTCCGGGCAATGCCGCCGCCGGTGCAGATGCCCACGACGCCGTCGTCGCGGTATCGAACCGGACGCCAGGCTCCCGGCACGGCAACCCGGTTGGTGAGATGCTCCCGTTCCACCCAGTACTGGTACTCGCCGGGGCGGTCGCCGGTGTCCTCGCCAATTTCAAACAGTGTGACGATGACTGCCTTGACCTTGAGTGGGGTCGCCGGGCCATCGGCGCGGGCAGGCAACATGCCGAGGGCAACGAACAAGGCGCCCAGACACGGGAAGGTGGATCTGCGGATGAAACCGGGAAGTGGCATCGGGGTAAAAGAGAACGCCTGCGGCGGATTAAATCCAGTCCGCAGGCGTGGTTGGATTGAAACTCAGAACTTGATCGTCACGCGGCCCTCCACCCGGAACGGGAGTTCGGCATAGAGGGATTCGGTGGCGTAGGTGGGATTGGGCGGGCTCCAGTTCTTCTCATCGGTGATGTTGAAGAAGGCGACCTCGGCACGGAAGCGCTTGGTGTCGTAAAAGACCCGGCCGTCGAGGCTGAACTGCCAGGGGATCCGGATGTTGCCGTCGTAGGTCTGGTTCCAGTCGCTGGTGACCGTACCGCCAAGGCTCAGCCCGAGTCCGCCGGGGAGTTTGTAGGTGGCGAGGCAGTTGAAGATGTGGTTCGGAAGTCCGGGCTGATCGTAGTCGCCCAGCGGATAGCCGCCGAAGGACAGCTGCTTCGAAGGCAGATTGGCCGGATTTGCGTTCACATTGCGCACCGAGAAGGGCGCCTGGTTGAGGAGCGAGCCCTGAATGAACGAGTAGCCGAAGGTGAGATAGAAATCCCGGTTTGGCTGATAGTTCACTTCAAACTCGGAGCCACGATACAGCACCTCGTTGGGGGCGATGTTGCCGAGCGAACTGATGATCCGGTTCTGTTGGAACCCGGCGACACTGGCGAAGATCTTGTTGTCGGCGGAACTGAACTTGAAGCCACCTTCGTAAAGTTCGCTGGCCCGGTGGAAGTAGCGGCTCTGGAACTGCGAGGTGCTGGTCGAGTAGCCACCGCCGGTCGAGGCACCGGTCGATTGGCTGTAGTTGTAGGTCATGTAGCTGCTGACCTTGGGAGTCAGCTTGTAGACCAGGCTCGCGTTGGCGTTGGGCAGTGCGGCCGAGGTGTTGTCCGCCTTGGGCAGGTACCCGGCGGGAGCGAGTGGATCGACGTAGCTCACCCAAAGCATGTCCACACGCCCGCCGTAGAGCAGGCTCAGCTTGTCGGTGATCTTGAGATCATCCTCGAAGAACGGCCCGATCTGGAAGGCCTGCGAATGCGCGGTGGAACCGTTGCCGCTGACGAAGGTCTTGCCGGTGACCGGATCCACGTAGGTCGAACCCGGAGTTGCAAACCGGCCGGGATAGCCGGGAACCGGCAGCGACTTGTTGGCGAGCTTGGTGGCGTCGGGGAAGTAGATGTAGTTGCGATCCTGCGTGAGATCCCAGACCGCCGCCGGCTCGTTGGCGAAGTCGACGAAGGTTTCGACGTCCTGGTACCGCTCCGAGACGCCGGCGTTGACCGAGTTTTCCAGGCCCAGCAGCGCGAAGGAAAACCGTGCCTCGGTGCGGTTCTCCACGCTCCAGTTGTTCTTCAGGATTTCGGAGTAGTAGTAATCGCTGAGGGTATTGCGATCGATCCAGTTCCCGTAGGTGTTGTTCACGATCTCCAGCCCTTCGCCGATGTTCAGCTTCTGGAGCAGCTGGGCGTTGAAGTTCTGGCCGAAGGAGCCGTCGCCAGGCTTGAGCAGGCGGACGCGACGATCGACTGGCACCGGGGTGCCATAGGCGATGATGTTGCCCGAAGCCTTAACGTTCGCCGAGTTCTGCGGATCGGAAGGCGGGTTTCCGGCGCCGTTGTTGATGTTGATGCCCGGCGTGTACAGGCCTTGATCGACGAGCAGCTGGGTGGGGCGGTTGATGCCCCAATTCTCGGTGTAGGCGGACTGGAAGTACTCCGCGTTGAAGTCGATGGTGTAGTTGTCGAACACCTGCCAGCCGAGGGCGCCGTAGATCGCCTGGCTCTTTTTGAACGCGTCGAGGTAGTAGCTTCCGGAATCCTCGCCCGAATAGCTGACGCGATACCCGGCCTTTTTCTCGGAACCGATCGGCCCGCCGAAATCGAGGTTCCAGAGATTGAGATCGTACATGCCCATGGTTCCGGAGGCTGTTCCGCGGAACTCATCGAAGTAGGGCTTCTTGGTGATCAGGTCGACGTAGCCACCGACGTACTGGCTGGCGCCGTAGACGACGC
This sequence comes from Verrucomicrobiota bacterium, assembly GCA_947454295.1. Lineage (GTDB taxonomy): Bacteria > Verrucomicrobiota > Verrucomicrobiia > Limisphaerales > UBA9464 > CAIVQB01. The sequence goes on from CANGMO010000034.1 coordinate 10,426, forward strand.
CCGCCGGGCCCTTGACGATATTGACCGATTCGACCGCGTTGAAATTGACGGGCAGGCCATTGCCGTTCGAGGTGAGGCCCTTGCGCATCCCGTTGACGAACGTGTCCGCGCTTTGGCCGCGGATGTCGGGCGTGGTGGGGGCGCCAAAGTTGGAGCGCGTGTAGCTCGAGGTGGTGAGCTTGGTGAAGTCGCGGACGTCCTTGATCGAGATCGCGTCGAGCTGCTCACGCGAGATGATGGTGACGTTGCGTGGCGTATCGAGGATGGAGCGGTCGATGCCGTAGACAGAGTTGAACGGCCGGGCGGTGGGCACCACGGTTTCCTCGAGGGGGATGCCCTCGATGACGGATTTGTCCATCACGGCCGGGGCGTTGGTGCTGGACTGGGCGTGACTCGCGAATCGGGCGGCAACCGCCAGGGCACAGGCGCCGGCCAGGGTGAGGCGATGGGTGTTCATTTGGGCGGAGTGGTTGTTTCGGAACCGGGAGCTGTACAGGGATGCACAGCCGGGCGTGTTTCGGGTCAGGAACACGCCCCTCAAAACCGGGAAGCACGAGAGGTGCCGGAAAACAAAACGGCCGCCGGGAGAGCCCGGCGGCCGTTTGGAAAGTCCCCGAGGGGGGTTAGAACTTCAGCGTGACGCGACCTTCGATGCGGAAGGGCAGGTCGGCGACGATCGATTCATTGCCATAGACCGCGTTGGGGGCGGACCAGTTCTTCTCATCGGTCACGTTGAGCGCCGAGAGGCGGGCCTCAAAGCGCTTGTGCTGGTAGAAGACCGAGAGGTCGAGGGTGTACTGCGCCGGGATGACCAAGGTGCCCGCGACGTTGTTGTTGATCTCGCTGGTGAACACCAGGTTCGCGCTGGCGCCGAGGCCGTTGTCCAGCTTGTAGCTGGCCAGCAGGTTCAGCAGGTGGGTCGGCACGCCCTGGCGGCGGAAGCTG
>CANGMO010000035.1 GCA_947454295.1 Verrucomicrobiota bacterium
CGGTTCAATCGTCATCATCCTCCTTCGCCGCGCGGCGGACGAAGGCGGCGTGGACTGGTGCGGGGGCGGGTGAATTTGCGCCGCGGATGGATCGCCAGATGATTTCGTTTAGCAGCAGGTCATCGGCGGCGTCCTCCTTCTTGAAGTCCATCTTCGCCGACAACTTCTGGCCCCAGGCATTCGGCTGGTTCTTCTCGGTGAGACTCACCTGCGCCGGACGCGCGACGTAGGGGCGGAGGTTTGCCTCGCTGCCGAAGCTGGCGAACATGGGCATCGCCGCGGCGTCGAACTGGCTCATCGGCTGCAGGCCAAGGATCAGCTCCATGGTGCGAAGCATGCTGCTGGTGGAGTAGAGGGTGGAATCCACGGTGCCGCGGCGCACGTAGGGGCTGGCGACGTAGGCGATGGTGCGGTGGGCGTCGACGTGATCCGCGCCGTTCTGGGCGTCGTCCTCAACCACGAAGACCGCGGTCTGGGGCCAGAATTTGGAGTGGCTGATGCCTTCGATCACGCGGCCGAGGGCGAGATCGTTGTCGGCGACAAACGCGGTGGGCGTCAGTTTGCCAACGCTGGTTCCGGAGGTGTGATCGTTCGGGAGACGCAGGATTTGGAGTCGCGGCATGTCTCCTTCGCGTTCGAAGCGCCTGAGCTCGGAGAGGAATCGATCAGCGCGCGACTGGTCAGGGTAGTCCATGTCAAAACTTCGGAACCCCGGGTCAAAGTGTCCCTTGAGCGCCGAGACAAGTGTGCTGGCAGGATCATTCGTGGTCTTACCGTTGTTCACGAATTCCCCGTAGCTCCGGTAGCTGACCCCGGCCTTGCGGGCGCGGTCCCAGATGTATCCGCCGGCGGGTTCGGCAATCTTGAAGCGTCCCTCGGAGGGGTAGGTGTACTTGCGGGCGCTGTTGTGGCCGTAGCTCAGAGGCCACATTTTTTCCACAAAGTCGGTGGCGTAGGCGCCCATCGACCACTCATGGCCGTCGGCGCTGACCTCGCTCTCGGCGTAGAAGTTGTCGAGCAGGACGAAATCGCGTGCCAGCTGGTGATGGTTTGGCGTCACGCGCTCCGGAAACAGGCAGAGACTCGGATCGCCGTTGCCCTGCTTGAGGTCGCCCAGCACTTGGTCGTAGGTGCGGTTCTCCTTGATGATGTAAATGCAGTAGCGGAGCGGGGTGGCACCACCGGCCTGCAGAGGAATGGGATGCCCGGCGGGCAGCGCCTTGGGCGGCTCGGGGGGCTTGCAGCGGTAGGTGCGCGCGGTGTAGTCGGCGAGCCGCTTGGCAAAGGTCTCGCGGTCGGGGATGTCGATGATGCCAAGCGTTCCGCGGAACAGGCTGCCGATGTATTCGCTCAGCGGCGCGGGCAGGTCGCGTCCAGGCTGCGGGCCATTGCGATTCGAGCGTGATCCGGCGCCCTTGCCGTTGGCGATCAGCAGATGCTTGCCGTCCGGGGTGACGCGCACCGAAGTGGGGTACCAGCCCACCGGGATGAATCCGAGCGACTGGCTCCGGCCGGGTGTTTTCACATCGAAGACCGCCACCGCGTTGATGTTGGCGTTGGCCACGAAGAGCAGCGATTCGTCGGGAGACAGGGCGAGACTGTTCGGTGTGGATCCAGGCAGCCCGGCCGGTCCGAGTTCGGAGGTCAGGGTCTCCACGGACCGGCCGGTCGCAGTGTCGAGCACCGACACGGTGTTGCGATTGGCATTGGCCACGAACAGGAACTTGCCCGAGCGGGTCAGGCGCATTTCGTTCGGATGCTCCTGCGTGGCCCAGTGGCCGACCGACTTGTGGGTGGTGGCGTCGATGACCTCGACGGCGGCCTGACCCCAGAGGCTGACGTACACCCGGTTTCGCCCCGGATCGAATTCGCAGCCGTAGGGAAATGGGGCCTCGCGGTTTCCCAGGTCATCCAGCGCGCGCTGGCGCTTGGTGATGGCCTCCTCGTCGAGGTTTTCCCACGAGCTATTGGTGGAAACGAGTGGGGAGGATTCACGCGGCGCGAGCTGCAATTCCACCGCGGGGGCCTTGGGATCGGTGAGCGACAGATCCTGCACCGAGTTCCCCAGCAGATTGGCCACAAACAGGTGTTGACCGTCGGCGCTGAGGGCAATCCCGGAGGGAATTCCCCGCTCCTCGGGCTTGCGCAGCGGGAATTCCTGCGGGGAGCCGAGATAGCCGTTGTCGAAGGCGAAGGACTGGATGACTTCGCGTCCGGCGCCGCTCAGGTAGAGCCTTCGGCCGTCCTTGGAGAAGGTCAGGCCGTAAAAGGATTCCTCGATGCCGATCCTGGAAATCACCTTCGCGGCCTTGATGTCCACGACGTGAAGCTCATGCGGTCCATTGCCGCAATGGAGGACCACGGCGAACCGTCCGCCGGGATGAACGGCGATGTTCACGGGGAAATCGCCGAGCGGAACCTGTTTGCCGGCGGGATCGAGCACCCACTGATTGGGCAGCTGCACGCCGCCGTTGGTGCGGGGGCCGGGCCAGGAGGTGTCCGCCGGGGGGCGGCCGGCGGATTTGGGATCCAGAGTCGATTGAACCGCGCAGCCGGCGATCACAAGGGTGACCAGGGAAAGGGCGGAAACCAGTCGATGGGGGATCATGGTGGGACGGAGATTCCGCCCCCGGCCGGCACCGCTCAAGTCCCGTGTTGGTTAAAACCGGGTGAATGCAGAAGACCGCCGGCCGTCAGGGTGAGGTCGATTCCCCCGGAATCCGCGCTTCCCGAAGGGACGCCGGCTTCCGTAGGATCACGCCCATCGCCATGCAACTGTTCAAGTCCAAGCTCCTCTACGCCGTCTCTCTCGCGGGCGCCCTCATGGCGCGCGCGGAGGCGCCGGCCCGCCTCGAGTTAAAGCCCGAGGATCACGTCGTCCTGATCGGCAACGCCCTTGCCGATCGCATGCAGCACTCCGGCTGGTTCGAGACCCTCGTCCAGTCCCGGTTTGCCGATCAAAAACTGGTGGTCCGCAACCTTGCCGTCGCCGGCGATGAAGTGGCCTTCCGTCATCGTTCCGAAAACTTCGGGTCCCCCGACGATTGGTTGAAGCGGACCGGCGCCAACGTGGTGCTCGCCTTCTTTGGGTTCAACGAGGCGATGAAGGGCCCCGAGGGACTCGACAAGTTCCGCGCCGATCTCGACAAGGAACTGAAGCATCTCAAATCGACCGATTTCTCCGGACGCGGCGCCCCGCGCGTGGTGCTGGTTTCCCCGGTGGCCAATGAACGCCATCAGGACCGCAATTTCCCCGATCCGACGGCCAACAACCGGAACCTGGAGCTCTACACCGCGGCCATGGCGGATGTCGCCAAAGCCAACGATGTGCAGTTCGCCGACCTGTTCCATCCCTCGCTGAAGCTGTTCGCCGACGCCGCGGCGCGGGGAAAATCGCTGACCGTTAACGGCCTCTATCTCACCGAGGAGGGCGACAAGCAGCTTGCTCCGGTGCTCTTCAATGCGCTCTTCAAGGAGCGGGCTCCCGGTGGCAATCGCGAAAAACTGCGTGCCGCCGTCAATGACAAGAATTCGCAGTGGCATGCGCGGTATCGCACCATGGACGGCTACAACGTCTATGGTGGCCGTTCGGCGCTGGCCTATCAGCCGGACAAGGGCGGGTTCGTCTCCGATCGCAATGCGCCGGCCCCCTACCTGTCGAACTACAAGGTCATGCAGGAGGAGATGAGCCAGCGTGATGTGCTCACCGCCAATCGCGATAAGCACGTGTGGGCGCTGGCCAAAGGCAAGGATCTGGAGGTCGACGATTCCAATCTTCCGGCGGTCACGCCGGTGGTCACCAACAAGCGCGGAGAGAACGCTGACGGCTCGTACAAGTTCCTCGGCGGCGAGGAGGCCATCTCCAAGATGACCGTCCACTCCGGGATGAAGGTGAACCTGTTCGCCAGCGAGGAGCAGTTCCCCGAGCTGGCCAACCCGGTGCAGATGGCCTGGGACACCAAGGGCCGCCTCTGGGTGGCGGCGTGGCCCAACTATCCGGAGCGCACTCCGGATTCCAAGGTGGGTGACAGCCTGCTGATCTTCGAGGACACCGATGGCGACGGACGGGCCGACAAGGTCACGCACTTCATCGATGACCTGAACTGCCCGACCGGATTCCAGTTCTACAAGGACGGCGTGCTGGTGATGCAGGCGCCTGACCTCTGGTACGTCCGCGACACCGATGGCGACGGCAAGGCCGACACCAAGGAGCGCGTGTTGATGGGCATGGACTCCGCGGATTCCCACCACACCGCGAATGCCATCTGCCTCGACCCGGGTGGCTCGATCTACCTGAGCGACGGCGTCTTCCATCGCACCCAGGTGGAAACCTTCCACGGCCCGGTTCGCAACAACGACGGGTCGATCTATCGCTTTGAGCCGCGCACCGGCGAGTTCAGCCGCTATGCTCCGTATGGATTTGCGAATCCGCACGGACGCGTGTTTGACCGCTGGGGCAACGACATCGTCACTGACGCCACCGGCAACGCGAACTACTTCGGTGCTGCCTTCTCGGGCAACATCGACTACCCCGCTTCCCACTCCGGCATGAAGGAGTTCTGGAACCGGCCGTCGCGTCCCTGCCCCGGCACCGGCATCCTGAGCAGTCGTCACTTCCCTGAGGAGTTTCAGAACAACTTCATCAACCTGAACGTCATCAGCTTCCAGGGTGCGTTCCGGGTCAAGGTCAGCGAGGACGGCTCGGGCATCAAGGGCGAGACCCTCGAGAACCTGGTCTCCTCGACCGATCCGAACTTCCGTCCCTCGGCCATCTCGGTCGGACCGGACGGCGCGCTGTACTTCACCGACTGGCACAAGCCGCTGATCGGCCACATGCAGCACCATCTGCGTGACCCGAACCGCGACAAGACCCACGGCCGCATCTACCGCATCACCTATCCCGGCCGCCCGCTGCTCAAGCCCGCGAAGATCGCCGGTCAGTCCATCGACGCCCTGCTGGAGTTGCTCAAGTCGCCCGAGAACAGCACCCGCGAGCTCGCCAAGGTGGAACTCGGCCGCCTCGATAGCGTCAAGGTCACCAAGGCGGTCCTCAAGTGGAGTGCCTCGCTCGACAAGAATGATCCCGACTACGAGCACCACATGATGGAGGCCCTCTGGGTTCATCAGTGGCACAACGTGGTCAACGTGGAGCTGCTGCAGCGCCTGCTGAAGTCGCCGGACCACCGCGCCCGCGCCGCCGCCGCCCGTGTGCTGTGCTACTGGCGTGATCGCGTGCCCGACGCCCTCGGCCTGTTCGAGCAGCTGGCCGGCGACGAGCATCCCCGCGTTCGCCTCGAGGCCGTTCGTGCCGCGAGCTTCTTCAACACGGTCAAGGCCGTGGATGTCGCCCTCGCCATCCTGCGCCGTCCGACCGACTACTACCTCGACTACACCCTCAAGGAGACGCTCCGCCAGCTGGATCCGGTCTGGCGCAAGGCGCTGGCCGCCGGTGAAACGGTGGCCTCCGGAAACCCGGCGGGTCAGCGACGCCTGATCGGCAGCCTCTCGGCCGCCGAACTGCAGAAGCTGCCCAAGTCGGGTGCCGTGCTGGAAACCATCCTCATTCGGGCCGAAACCCTTGATGCCGACCGCACCCAGGCGCTGGATGCGCTGGCCAAGGCGCGTCAGCAGAAGCGCGCGGCGGTGGTGGTCTCCGCGCTGGAAAACGGTGGTACCGCGCCGGTGGCTCGCTTGCTCCCGTGGCAGGATGCCAAGGAGTTGAAGGCGGAGCGCAGCCGGGTGGAGGCCCTCGCGACCAAGGGATCCTCGGCCGAGATTCGTTCCGCCGCATGGGCTGCCCTGGCGGTGGCTGACGACGGATTCGACATCGCTTGGGCGACCGCTTCCAAGTCGCCGGCCGGTCTGGCCGATCTGATGAACGGCATCCCGATGCTGCTCGATCCGGATTTCCGCGCGAAGGCGGCGGGCCGGGTTCGTCCGCTGGTGTCGCAGTCGGGCGCCGACGGCGCTCTGGTGCGGGCCGCCGTCCGGGCCCTGGTCAGCTTCCCGGGTGATTCCAAGGGCGTGTTCACCGCGCTCACCGGTCTGATTGGTCAGGGACGCGAAGTGGCTGCCGCGGCGCAGGGATTGCGCACCGTGCCGCGCGCCGACTGGCCGAAGGCGGAGGCTGGCGTTGCCGCCCGCGCTCTCGTGGCCTGGGCCAAGCAGGTGCCCGCCTCGGGCCGCACGGCTCAAGACTACGTGGAAACCGTGCAGTTTGCTGGCGACCTCGCTGGCACGCTGGATCCCTCCGATGCCGCCGCGCTGCGCGCCGAACTCAAGGCGTTCCGTGTGCCGGTGTTTGTCATCCGCACGGTTCGCGAGCAGCTGCGCTTCGACACCCCGCGTCTCGTGGTGGAGGCCGGCAAGTCGTACGAGATCATCGTCGAAAACGGCGACTTCATGCCCCACAACCTGGTGGTGGTGAAGGCCGGATCCCGCGAGGCGATTGGCAATGCCACCGCCACCATGAAGCCCGATGAGCGCGACGGTCGCGGCCGGCCGTATGTGCCGCGCGGCAACGCCAGCATCCTCGCCGCCACCCAGCTGCTGGAGGCGGGCCAGAAGGAAACCCTGAAGCTCACCGCCCCCGCGGTCGAAGGCACCCAGGAGTTCGTCTGCACGTTCCCCGGTCACTTCACGCTGATGTGGGGCACGATCGTGGTGACCAAGGATGTCGACGCGTACCTCGCGGCGCATCCCGACGCGCCTCCGGGCAGCTCCGGTGCCGGCGGCAAACTGCCGGCAGCTGGCGAGTGATTGCCGGCGCTTAGAGCGCCAATGGATTCAACCCCTCCGGGATTCGTTCCGGAGGGGTTTTTGTTGGGTGAGCCCGGCGAGACGTTCCTTGTAACGGATTCACGTCCCAAACAGGCACGGCAAGTGCGGCCGCCGCGATGTGGGATATGGAGGAAGCCGGAGGCAAAGCATTGGATTGACGAACCGGACTCCGGGACAACGAGTGCGCTTTATTTTCGCCGAACGTGGGGCCTCACCGGGGCCTGCGAAGCGGTATGGAGTCCGGCGGCGGCGCTGCAGGGTTGGACGCGTCCCCCAGGCTCAGGTGGACACGTTTGCGATTCTGTATTGGAGGACCTCACCCCGGGGAGACAGGGGAAGCTTCGTGAACCGCCTTCTACCCGATGTGCCCGAGTCGGTGGAATCGCTGCGGTCCCGCCACTTGGGAATTCCCGGCATTGCACCACGGAGATTCCCTGCGCAGGTTGCGGGATCACTTCCCGGCTGGCCCTGTACTTGCGGACTTTCGCAGGTGTAACGGTGGCTGTCAGCCGCCTCAGAACCTGTTGACTATGCGATTCACGCCGCTTGTTCGGTCCCACTGGGCTTTTGTCCTCCTGACTCTGGGAATTGGGTCCGCCCTCCCCGGCGCCGCCCAGACGCTCGTGCCCGGCGACGTGGGAACCGTTGTGAATGGGTTTCAGGATGATTTCACCGGGACAACCTTGTCTGCAGCGTGGAAGGCGTCGGGGACCACCGTGGATAGCTATTCGGTGTCGGGTGGGATGCTGCACGTCGCCACTGCGGCCGGGGATCCCAATCACCTGCTCTACTCTGGCGCCAAATACGATGGGGTCACCCAGGAGGTGCTCGCCCGGATCCGAATGCTGCGATTTGGCAGCGGGGACCCCGCTCGTGGCGGTGTGGGGGTGGCCGTCGATCCGACGTCAGGCGGCGGCATCAACTACCATTTCCGGGATGGCGCGCTGGATGGATTGAGTGGCCGGCACCTCGCGTTCCTCGACGATTCCCGGGCTTGGGGGCCTGGCTACGCCTTCGCGTGGCAGCTCAATACCTGGTACTGGATGCGTTTGCGCCAGGAGACGAACGCGGCGTCCCAGGGAGGATCCAAGGATGTCTTCGCCAAGATCTGGGCGGCCGACGGCAGCACGCCGGAGCCGGCGGGCTGGCAATCATGGGACTATGTGCCGAGCCGGACGGTGCGCAGCGGACTCGCTGGAATCACGGCCGGGAGTTCAGGCGGAACGTCGGAGTTCGACGTGGACTACATCCTCATCAAGGCGGCAGGACTCCCATCCATCACCGTCGCACCCGCAGCATTCCCGCTCTTTCATCCGGGTCCGGTGGTCCTGACCAATCAACCGGCGAGTCTCACCGTGCAGGCCTGCTCTCCCGCGGTGTTTCAGGTGGGCTACGACGGCACGCCCCCCCACCAGCTTCAGTGGTTTCGCGACGGGCGTGCCATTCCCGGTGCCACCAATGGAACGTTCGGGTTGAGCTCCGCGAGTCCGGCGGATGACGGGGCGGTGTTCACCGTGACGGTTCGCAATGTGGATGGGGGAGTGTCGCATCAGGTCACCAGTGACGCGGCAACGCTCCGGGTTCGCGTCGATCCGACACCCCCCGAATTGATCCGCGTTCAAAATACGGGAGGGCTTTCCACCCTCCGTCTGGCGTTTTCAAAACCGGTGGCGTCGTCGACTGCAACCCAGGGGACGAACTACACGATTGCGCGGGGCGATCAGCAGCTCCCGGTGGTTTCCGCGGTGATCTCGCCAGATGGGTTGGAGGTGTTGCTCACCACCCAAGCGCAGGTGGAGGGCGCAACCTACACGCTGACCCTCAATCATCTGGTGGATGCCTGCACCGGAACGGTCGCCATGGCCCGGGACACCCGGGCCACCTTCCAGGCGACCCTGTACGCGCCGATCGACATTGGGGCACCGCTGGTGGCTGGCGCGATCACGCCGGTGCCGGGTGGATACGACCTGCAAGGCGGAGGTGCCGGGGTGGTCGGTGCCAGCGACCAATTCCAATTCAGTTCGCAGCCCCGCACGGGAAACTTCGACGTGCGGGTCCAGGTGGCACAACTGACCGGTCCGGATGCCTGGAGTGAGGCTGGGTTGATGGTCCGCGATGGGACCGGTCCCGGCAGCCGGTTTGCGTTTGTCCTCGCCACGCCGTCGGTGACCGGAGCCTTGTTCAAGTCGCGCACGACCGACGCAGGTGCTGTGGCTCAAAGCGGGTCCTATCCGGTGAACTACCCGGACACGTGGCTCAGGCTTCAGCGGGTCGGCAATGTGTTCACCGGCTATGCATCGCGCGATGGCACCGCGTGGACCCAGCTCGGCTCGGCAACCCTCGTGCTGCCGGCGCAGGTGTCGTTGGGCTTTGCGGTGGCCGCGCACGCGTCGGCCGGAACGGCCCTGGCGTCGTTTCGTCAGGTGTCCGACGTGATCCGCCCGGCCTTCGAATCGGATCCTCCGTCCCTGGAACCGCTGGGGCAGAGTTCCCGCAAGACGGGGATGGTGATTTCGGAAATCATGTATCATCCCGGGTTGCATCCCGGATTCCCGGGGGTGGACGCGGCAGGGATTTCCACCAATCGGCTCGAGTTCATCGAACTCTTCAACACACAGGGGACGCCCGATGATCTGAGCGGCTATCGCGTCGATGGCGACGTTCACTACACCTTCCCGGCTGGGACGGTGGTGCCCGGGGGTGGCTCGCTGGTGGTGGCTCGGGACCCGGCAAATATTCAGCAGGTGTATGGGCTCGGGCAGGTGGTCGGTCCGTATTCCGGATCGCTGCCGAACAGCTCGGGGCGAGTTCAATTGCGGAATCCCGTCGGCGCCGTGTTCCTGGAAGTGAACTACGACAGCCAGTCCCCGTGGCCCGTTGCCGCCGACGGGGGCGGGCATTCGCTGGTGTTGAGTCATCCCTCATTCGGCGAGAACGACCCGCGTGCCTGGACGGCGAGTGATCAGGTGGGCGGCTCTCCCGGACGCGTCGATACGGTTGGGGGCGAGTCGCTGCGCGGTCTGGTGATCAATGAACTGGTGGCCCACTCGGAGAGCGGCCGCGGTGATTTCGTCGAACTCTACAACCATTCCCAATCGACGCTGGATGTCTCCGGCTGCGTGATCAGCGATCATCCAGACACCGACGGCTACCGAATTCCCGCTGGCACCACCATTCCGTCACGCGGATTTCTGTTGCTCGACGAGACCCGTCTCGGGTTCGGGTTGAATGCGACCGGAGGCACGCTCTACCTGCGCAATCCCGCTCAAACCCGCGTGCTGGACGTCGTGCGCTTCGAAGCCCAGGGAGACCAGGTTCCGTGGGGGCGTTGCCCCGATGGGTCACCGTTATGGCGCCGTCTGGTGTCCCCAACGCCGGGCTCCGTCAACGCGGCGCGCCGCATCGGTGATGTCGTCCTGAACGAGCTGAACGTCCATCCCATCACCGGCACCGACGACGACCAGTTCGTCGAGCTCTACAACCGCACCGAGTCGCCGGTGGACCTGGGAGGCTGGAGCTTTGTGGCCGGCATTCGCTTCACCATTCCCGAGAAGACGAGCATTCCAGCCCATGGATATCTGGTGGTGGCGCGCGACGCGACGCGGTTGCGGGCGGCGAATCCCGGCCTGAATCCGGCCAGTGTGGTGGGCGGGTTTTCGGGGACGCTGTCGCATGCCGGCGAACGCGTGGCGCTGGCGAGGCCAGAGCGATTCACGCAGCCGGCGAATGGGACCACGCCTGCAAGCACCAATTGGTTGCCGGTGGTGGTGGCCGAAGCCACCTATGGCGTCGGCGGCCGGTGGGGACAATGGTCGGATGGAGGGGGCAGCACGCTGGAACTCGTGCATCCGGACGCCGATCCCGAGTTTGCCTCGAGCTGGGCGGACAGCGATGAAACGGCCAAGGCACCGTGGACGACCATTTCCGCGACGGGAACGGCCGACAACGGCAGCACGACGGGCGATTCGTTGCAGGTTCTTCTGCAAGGGGCAGGCGAGGCGCTGATCGACAACCTCGAGGTGCGGGACGATTCGAACGCCAATCTTCTCGCCAACGGCACCTTTGAATCGGGCGCCGCCGGGTGGACTGCGGAGGGGACCATGGATCAATCGGGTCTTGAACCATCAGGGGGATTTCAAAGCGCCCAGTCCTACCACCTCCGTGCAGTCGAGCGTGGCGACAATCAGGTGAACCGGGTGCGGAGCCGCCTGACCTCCTCCCTGCGAGCCGGTACCCGGATGACCCTTTCAGCAAAGGCTCGATGGCTCAAGGGGACGCCGAGTGTCTTGCTTCGGATTCGTGGAAACTGGGTGGAGGCCGTGGGAAGGCTCTCGGTCCCGGATTCGGCCGGAACACCGGGGGCATCCAACAGTCGCGTTCATCCTGATCTGCTTCCGGGAATCCGCGACGTGGCTCACTCGCCGATCCTGCCGGCGGATGCCCAACCCGTGCGCATCACGGCACGGATTCGTTCCGCTGCCGGGACGCCTGCAGTCCGCGTCGTCTATCGGATCGATCCCGGCACCGCGGTC
>CANGMO010000036.1 GCA_947454295.1 Verrucomicrobiota bacterium
ACGATGTTTCAGGACTTCACCGTTCCAGGAGACGGCATGTACTTCGTGACGTTCATGGTGGCCGGACGGTACTTGAACCAATTCGTCGGGACGCCATTCGGCGGGGTGCTCACCTTTGACGTGAGCGTGGATTCCAACGTGGCCGGGACCTACACCACGACCGATTTGATGCCGTATACCGACAAGGTTGCGCAGGTGGCGCTGACCGCAGGGTCGCACCGCCTCAGCTTCCATGCCACCGGGACCACAGCCGCAGTGCCCGACCAGACGGCGTTTATCGACAAGGTGTCGGTCACACCCGTTCCCGAACCCAACAGCATGCTGGCCATCGGCGCGGCGCTGGGCGGTCTGGGCATCGCCCGGCAGTGGCTTCGCCGCAAGCAGTCGTAGCCCGCGTCAGGCCAAGCACCAGGATCCACTCAGGGTAATGTCATGCCATCTGGTCGATTTCCCATGCGGTCGGCACTCCTCCCAGTCCTCTGGGTCGGCTATGCCCGGCTGCAGGGGCAGGATCTGATTCAGAACGGGAGTTTTGAATCTCCGGCGATGAGCCTCGGCAACTACCGGTACGGGGTTCCCGTGGCGGGTTGGACCTTCAGCCCGGCGAGCCTGCATGGCGGGAGTGGGATCACGACCACGCAGTCGCTCTTTACCTACGACGTGAACAGCGGTTTCGGGACGCAGATGGCCTTCCTGCAGGCGGACGGCAATTCGATCTCCCAATCGGTCACCTTTCCGAACACCTCGCGGTACGCATTGAGCTTCTCCTATGCGGGCCGGACCGTGATTGGCGGCAACCTGACCTTCTCGGTGATGGTGGACAACACGACGGTCGGGACCTTTTTTTCAACGACCGCGCAGCCGTTCGTGAAAGTCGGAGTCCAATTCGACACCACGGCGGGGGTTCACACGCTGAGTTTCCGCGGCATCGACACTCAGGGTTTCTACCTCGATCAGACGGCGTTCATCGACCGTGTCCAGCTGGTTCAGGTCCCGGAGCCGGGACCCGCATGGCTGCTTCCCGGCGGGTTGGTGCTCGCCGGCGGCTGGCGCCGGGTCACCCGCTCCTCGAAGGGGTCCTGAAGTCACCTTGCTGCTTGTGAATCCTTCTCCATGAAAACGTCCTGCATCCGGTGGATCACTGCCACTGTGGTTGGGTTCGCGGCCCTCCTGACCTTCGTGTCTGCCAGTGCGGCCGAGCTGGTGCTCAATGGCGGATTTGAATCCCCGCAGCTGGCAGCGGGGACCTACGTCTACGGGCCGACGAATGCCCAGTGGGTCTTTTCCCCGGCGTCGCTCCATGGCGGGGCGGGCATCACCACCAGCGGATCCTTGTTCACCTACGCGACAGGCAGCACCGATGGCGGGCAGGTCGCCTTTCTTCAGGCGGACGGCAACTCGATTGCGCAGAAGGTCGTCCTCCCCCTGACCGGAAACTACAACCTGTCCTACTCCCACGCTGGACGCTCGGTGATCGGCGGCACGCTGACCTACGAGGTGCGCCTGGATGATACGGTGCTGGGAAAGTTCACGACGCATACCGGCCAGCCGTTTTCACGCGTCGACCTGCAGTTTAACGCCGTGGCGGGACCGCACACGCTCGCCTTCGTTTCCACGGCAGTTCCCGGCACGGCCATCGATCAGACGGCGTTCTTCGATTCGGTGTCCCTCGAGTCCGATTTCAAGCTGGTGCCGATTGGATTCAGCAACAGCAGCTTTCCCGTCGTCGGCTTCATCGCGGAGGCGGGGCAGTCCTACGTGGTGCAGGTCACGACGGATCTTACCTTCGGTCTCTGGACCACGTTTCAAACCGTGGCGCCCGGTTCGGTGCGCCGGACCGTCCAGTTTTCACTGGCGGGGAAGTCGCAATCCCGGTTTTTCCGGGTGATTGCCAATCCGTGAGCGGTCCCGACTCGCACGTTGGGTTGTGCGAGCCGGGTGTTACGGGAGGCAGGGGAGGGCTACAGCAGACGCTGATGCCGGGCTTCCGCCGCGAGCTCCAGACCAAGTCCACCACCGCGGGCGCGGCGGCGTTCGATGATGTGCTTGTCGACCGTGGGATCGTAGGGAACCGGATAGTCGCCGTCGTAGCAGGCCAGGCAGAAGGAATTTCGGGGCTTTCCGGTGGCGGCAACCATGCCTTCGAGGGAGAGGTACCCGAGTGAATCCGCGTTGAGGAACTTGCGGATTTCCTCCTGCGTGTTGGTCGCGGCCATCAGCTTGCTGCGCTCGGGGAAGTCGATGCCGTAGACGCACGGGTTCATGTGCGGCGGGCAGCTGACCAGCACGTGGACCTCCTTCGCACCGGCCTCCTTGAGGCTGGTGACGCGGGCCTTGCTGGTGGTGCCGCGCACGATGGAGTCGTCGACGATGATGACCCGCTTGCCGCGGACCAAGTCGCCAATGAGGTTCAGCTTCACCCGCACGTTGAAGTCGCGGATGAACTGCGAGGGCTGCAGGAAGCTGCGTCCGACGTAGTGGTTGCGGACGAAGGCCATCTCGAACGGGATGCCCGATTCGAGCGAATAGCCGAGGGCGGCGCAATTGCCGGAGTCGGGCACCGGCACGACGATGTCGGCTTCGATGCGGTGCTCCCGCGCCAGCTGACGGCCCATGTCGACACGGACGCGATACACGTTCCGGTTGGCGATGTTGGAATCGGGCCGGGCGAAGTACACGTATTCGAACACGCAGAACGCGCGGCGTTGATGTTCCGGGAACGCCTGAACCGAGCGCATGCCATTGGCGTCGATGATGACGACCTCGCCGGGTTCGACATCGCGGATGAACTCCGCCTGGATGAGATCGAAGGCGCAGGTTTCGCTGGAGAGCACGAAGGCCCCGTTGCTCATGCGGCCGATGCTCAACGGCCGGAAGCCGTGGGGATCGCGGACGCCGATGAGCTCGTTCTCGGTGAGGATCACCAGCGAGTAGGCCCCCTCGATGCGGCGCACCGTGTTGATGAGCGCGCTTTCATGCCCGCCCGCCCCGGCCGGCTGGGCCAGGAGGTGCACGATGATCTCGGAATCGACGGTGGTCTGGAAGATCGAGCCCTTCGACTCCAGCTCCTCGCGCAGCTGCGCTGCGTTGGTGAGATTGCCGTTGTGACCGATGGCGATCTTGCCCTTGCCGCAGTCCACGGTGAGCGGCTGGGCGTTGGTCAGGTTCGAGGAGCCGGTGGTGGAATACCGGGTGTGGCCGATGGCGGCCTGCCCCACCAGCTTGTGGAGGACTTCGCCGTTGAAGATGTTCGGCACCAGGCCCATGCCACGATGGACATAGAACTGCCGGGTGTCGGTCGAGACAATGCCCGCCGACTCCTGGCCACGGTGCTGGAGTTGGTACAGGCCGTAGTAGGTCAGCTCGGCAGCGTTCGGGTGGCCGTAAATGCCGAATACGCCGCAATAGTGCTTCGGGTAATGTTGCACGTGACCGCCGGATTGAGGCGATCCCGGGGCGGAAGGGGAAGGGGATTTTTCGTCCATCGGAGGGTCGGGGATCAAAACAGGTGCGGATTCAGTATTTCCAAACGCGGAACGTGCTGTCGAACCACAGTCCGTTCAGCTCAAATTGCAGGGTGGGCTCGTCGATTCCTGGCTCGCCACCAAAGCCGCCGCGGTGCCAGTGGAGGGTGTTTCGCTCCGAAATCAGGGCCGCCACCTCGTCAAAAAAGTCCGGATCAAAGGCAATCAGGCCAAATCGGCCCTTCCGCAGTTCATCCTTGGCCATGCTGCGCAGCAGGCCCTCGGCCTCTTCGGGGGAGCGCTTGATGGCCCAGATCTCGGATTCCGAGCATTTCACCGACAGTTTGTGGAGCTTGGCCGTCCCGCAGTCACCGCATTCGATCCACAACTGAGGCCGCAGGTCGTAGCCCAGGGCAACCAGGTCGGGGATGAACGGAATGGAATCGTCGGGGACTTCCGTCTCCACCTGCAGACGATCGCGGAAGAACAGCAGCCACGCCAATAACTTGAGGGTGATCTGGCGGACCGTCTCGTTGGGGCCCAGCGCCAGAAGCAATTTGTGCGGCAGAGGTCGGCGACGATCGTCGCTGGTGAACTGGAAGTTGAACTTCGCGGCCACTGAGCCGCTGAAATTGGACGTCTGCCGGCCATTGTCCAGCCCGGAACCCCCGGGATTCGGTTCCCTGTTTCTCAATGCCGGTAGGCCTGAACCTTGCTACGTTCGGCCCATGTCCCCACGGCTGCATCGCGTCCTCCTTGCCCTTGTCCTTGGACTGACCTGGCTTGTTTCGGCGCCTCCGATTCTGGCCCAGGTCGCCTTGACTGAGTTCCTGGCCACCAACTCGAAGAGCATCACCGACGAGGACGGGGAGCATGCCGACTGGATCGAATTGCAGAACACCGGGACCACCGCGGTGAATCTCAAGGGGTGGTCGCTGACCGATGATCCCGCCCAGCCGGCCAAGTGGGTGTTTCCCTCCGTCAACCTGAACGGGGGTGCCTACTTGGTGGTGTTCGCCTCCGGAAAAAATCGCACGACGGCGGGATCGCCGCTGCACACCAGCTTCCAGCTTTCGGCAGATGGCGAGTACCTGGGATTGTTCGCGCCGGACGCCACGGTGGCCACGACCGAATTCGCGCCCGCCTTTCCGCCGCAGCGGGTGGACATCTCGTATGGATTCCGCGCCGGTCAGGCCTACTACTTCACCGCGCCGACTCCCGGGACCGAGAATTCGGGTGGCGTGGCCAATTTCGTGGCGGACACCAAGTTCGATCACCACCGCGGTTTCTTCGACGCACCGTTCGATCTGACCATCACCTGCGCCACCCCTGGGGCCACCATTCGCTACACAACCAACGGTGTGCCTCCCACCGCCACCTCTGGCCTGGTGTATTCGGCGCCGGTGACCATCCGCGGCACCACGGTGCTGCGTGCGGCGGCGTTCAAGGACGGACTGCAGCCCTCCAACGTCGACACTCAGACCTACCTGTTCCTCGACGACGTCCTGCAGCAATCCTCCAATGGGAAAGCCCCTCCCGGCTGGCCCACGTCATGGGGCGCCAACGTGGTGGACTACGGCATGGATCCGGAGGTGGTCACCAACGCGCTCTACAAAAACGAAATCAGGGCCGACCTGCAGAGCGTTCCCGTTTTCTCGTTGGTGACCGAATTGAAAAACCTCTTCGATCCGTCCACGGGCATCTACGCCAACGCGAGCCAGGATACCATCGCGTGGGAACGTCCCTGCTCCCTGGAGCTGATCCAGACCAATGGGAGCACGGCCTTTCAGATCAACGCCGGGGTTCGCATCCGCGGCGGCTACAGCCGGAGTTCGTCCAATCCCAAGCACGCCTTTCGCTTCTTCTTCCGCGACGTCTACGGGGCTTCGCGCCTGAAGTTTCCGCTGTTCGGCCCAACGGGTGTCGGCTCCATGGACCAGTTCGATCTGCGCACCTTCGAGAACTACTCCTGGAGTTTCGAGGGCGACCCGCGCGGCGTGTTCATCCGGGATGTGTTCTCACGCGACGCGCAACTCGCCATGAACCAGCCCGGGTCACGCGGCAACTACTACCACTTGTTCATCAACGGGCAGTACTGGGGGCTCTACAACACCGACGAACGGCCCGAGGCGAGCTTTGGCGCCGGATACCTGGGCGGTGACAAGGCGGATTACGATGTCATCAAGGTGGCTCCGGACAATTCGTACACCATCTACGCGACCGACGGCGACATGCAGGCCTGGACGCGTCTCTACAATGCCGCGAAGGCCGGCCTGACCACGGACGCGGCCTACATGAAGGTGCAGGGTCTCAATCCCGACGGAACGCCGAACCCTGCCTACGAGAACCTCATCGATGTCGACAACCTCATCGACTACATGCTGGTGATCTTTTACGGCGGCAATCTGGATGCCCCGATTTCGAACTTTCTGGGCAATACCTCGCCCAACAATTTCTTCGGCTTCCGGGACCGGACCGGCGCGCACGGCGGTTTCCGGTTTGTCTGTCACGACTCGGAGCACACCCTGCTGAGTGTCACCGAAAATCGCGTCGGCCCGTACACCTCCGGAGCCTCGTCGATCACCAAGAGCAATCCGCAGTACCTCTTCCAGCAAATGTGGGGCAATGCGGAGTTCCGCATCCGCATGGCCGACCGGGTTCAGAAGCACTGCTTCAACGGTGGTCCGCTGAGTCCGGAGGGGGCGACAGCTCTGTTGCGCCAACGGACCAACGAGATGTTTGGCGCGGTGGTGGCGGAATCGGCCCGCTGGGGCGATTCGAAGCGGAGCGTGCCGCTCACCCGCAACAAGGAGTGGGTCGCGGAGCTCACGCGGATCTTCAACAGCTACATTCCGCAGCGGACCGGCATTCTCATCACCCAGCTGAAGGCGAAGAACCTGTATCCGTCGATCACCGCCCCAACCCTGGCTCCGTTTGGTGGCACGGTGGATCCGGGATCGGTCGCCACGCTGACCGCCCCGTCGGGGGACATCTACTACACGCTGGACGGCACCGATCCCCGGCTTCAGGGCGGTGCGGTGTCTCCGGCGGCCCGGCGCGCCACCGGGTCAATTGCCCTCACCGAATCGCAGCGCCTGCGCGCGCGGGTGCTCGACGCGGGGAATTGGAGCGCGATGGTCGAGGCTGAGTTCACCATTCGACAGACCTTCCGGGAGCTGTTCATCACCGAGATCTTGTACCACGGCGTCGCCTCCGGCACCGCGACGGGCGGGGATCTCGAGTTCGTGGAACTGAAGAATGTCGGCACCAAAACGCTGGAGGTGGGCGGGGTCCACTTTGCCGACGGAATCGACTTCACCTTCGCCAAGGGACGTCGGCTCGCGCCGGGTGAGTTCGCCGTGCTGGTATCGAATCCGGATGCGTTTGCCACCCGGTATCCCGGGGTCCGAATCGAGGGAACCTACCTCGGTTCCCTCAGCAAATCGGGCGAACACCTGGCCCTGGTGCACGAGGACGGCACCCCCATTTATGAGGTGACCTACGGCACCCGCGATCGTTGGCCCACCTCTCCGGATGGCGCCGGATTCTCCCTCGTTCCGGTGCTCCCCAATGCCAATGCCGATCCGTCGAATCCCGCCAACTGGCGCGCCAGCGCGGTCGTTGGAGGATCCCCGGGAGCCGATGATCCCGTGGCCGACGTGCCGGTGGTGGTGATCAACGAGGCGGTGCCGCGCGGTTCCGCCACCACGCCGGCCGCACTCGAACTCTTCAATCCGGGAACCGTGTCAGCGCCGGTGGGCGGCTGGTATGTGAGCCCGAGTCGCACCCTTCCTGTCGGATTTCGCATCCCCGCGGGACGGGTCGTACCGCCGCAGGGATATCTGGTGGTGCCCCTCGACACCCTCGACGCAGCGGTTGCCGGCTCACGATTAACCTTCGATGGGCGCGGCGGCGAGTTGTGGATCCATTCGGCAAATGCCGCAGGTACCGCAACCGGGTACAGCGACGGACTCGCGTTTGGAGGACTGGTTGCCGGGGATTCCCTGGGTCGGGTCACCAATTCGGTGGGCCGGATTCTGTGGCTGCTCCAATCCCGCGCCACGCTCGGAGCCGTCAATGCCGCCCCTGCAGTCGGACCGGTGGTGATTTCCGAAATTCAGTATCATCCGGTTTCCTCGGAGGTGGAATACGTCGAACTTCGCAACCTCACCGCCGATGCCGTGAACCTGTTTGATCCCGCGCATCCGGCCAACACGTGGCATCTCGAAGGGGTGGGATTCGATTTCCCCGCCGGCGTCACCCTGCCTCCGGGCGGGCTTGCGGTGGTGACGGCAGGCGATCCGGCGACCTTCCGCACGCGGTTTTCCATTCCGGCGTCGACGCTGGTGTTTGGTCCAATGACTGGGAATCTGCAGGACAACGGCGAGCGTCTCAGCCTCGAACGTCCGCTGGCGCCGGAGACGGTGAGCAAGGGAGACGGCACCTCCGAGTTGATCGTCCCGCGCGGGCTGGTGGATTCGGTGGCCTATGACTCGGTGGCGCCCTGGCCCATCGCGGCGGCGGGGAGTGGTCCATCGCTCGAACGGCGTTCGATGGACGGGTTGTCCGATGATCCTGCGAGCTGGATCGCCAGCAAGGGCAAGGGCTCCCCGGGCGTCGAAGGTTCGGCCAACACCGCACCGCATGTGGACGCCGGCGCGGACCAGGCCATTGAGTCCCTCGCCTTTCCGGTGACGGCGACGCTCAAGGGCGTGGCGGTCGACGACGGACTGCCCGGAGGGCCGCTGGTGTATGCGTGGACGCAGGTCGACGGGCCGGCGCCGGTCACGATCAGCAATCCTGCGAGCGCCGGTCCGGTGGTGCAGATTCCTGGTCAGGGGACCTACACGCTCCGGCTCTCGGTCAGCGACGGCAAGCTCAGTGCGAGCGATGACGTGGTCCTGGTGACCAGCCGTCCGGCGGGCGATGCGATTCTCCTGCCTGCCGGTTCGGTCTGGCGCTATCTCGATGATGGCAAGGATGCCGGCACGGCGTGGAGGACACCGGAGTTCAACGACAGCGGCTGGAAGTCGGGCAAGGCGCAGCTCGGCTACAGTTCGGATGAAGCCGACGAGGCCACCGTCATCGGCTACGGCCCGGACGCCAACAACAAGTACATCACCTCCTATTTCCGCACCCGCTTCGTCTTGAGCGATGCCAAGTCCGTGACCGCCCTCACGGCCCAGCTCCTCCGGGATGACGGCGCCGTGGTGTTCCTCAACGGCCAGGAGGTCTGGCGCGATAACATGCCAGAGGGCGATTACAACTACCTGACGCCCGCCAGTGCCACCGTGGGTGGCGCGGACGAAAGCACGTTTTTCCCGCGTGACCTGGATGCCACGTTGCTGCGCACCGGAACCAACACGCTCGCGGTGGAAGTTCATCAGAGTTCGGGGACCTCGAGTGACGTCAGCTTCGATTTCTCGCTCACCGCCAAGGTGATTGCCGGCAACCAGGCACCGATTGCCGATGCGGGACCCGACCTGTCCGTTGCGTTGCCCGCGGTGGCGGTGTTGCAGGGCGGTTTCCGCGATGACGGCCTGCCGAATCCGCCGAGCGCACCGTCCTTTGCGTGGTCCACCGTGAGCGGGCCCGGAGTGGTGACGTTCTCGGCGGGAAACCGGCTGAGCTCCACCGCGGGCTTCTCGGTGGCGGGCCGTTACGTGTTGCGTTTGACCGTTTCCGACGGGGCGCTTTCGACCTCGGATGACGTGGTGGTCAACGTCAGCGGCGGGGAGGTGCCGCCGGCGATTGTCCTGCATGGCGGCGGATCACCGGAACTCAGCTTCGCCACCGAGATCGGTCGCAGCTACACGGTTCAGGCGCGCGAAGAGTTGTCGACGGGTGGCTGGACCACCGTGCAGCAGATTCCCGCCGGCACCTCGGTGCAAACCATACAGGTGCCGCTGACTGGCAGCGGCCCGATGCGCTACTTCCGCATCGTCAGCCCTGCGGTTCCGTGACCGCGGCGCCGACGTGGAACCAGTGCCACGGCTCATAGATCACTCCATACGGATTCCCGCGGGGATAGCTGAGTCGGAAGCCGAATCCGGCAGCGTGCTGACGCAGCCAGGCAAAGGCCGTGGTGTTCTCGAACGCCTCGGAGAGCGGCGGGCAGCCGGGCGTGCCCACGTCGATGGCGTGTCCGGTGTGATGTTCGCTGTACCCCGGTGCGGCGTTGACCGACAGGATGTCCTGCAGGGAGGTGCCGGCATCCAGTTTGCGTCGCAGGATGTCCCGCTGATGCGAAACGCTGCGGAATCCGGAAATCAGCAGGAGGGTGATTCCGGCCGCGGCGCCGGCGTCACGGAGTGCGGTCCAAGCGGCGGCAGTTTCGGGTGCGAGGCGCAGCTCCCGGCCATCAGAAAGCACCCGGGCCACCAGCAGATCCGTCGCCTCGGGCTGCAGGGAAAGACCACGCTGCGGCCCATAGGCAGGGTCGATTCCGAGCGCTTCCAGCTCCCCGGCAATCCGGGAGGCATAGTCTCCGCTGGCGGGGTCTGGGTTGGAGGTGGAGGACGACACGCCCGCAGCGTGGCCGGTCTCCCGGCGGGACGAAAGCCTGGGATCCTCCAGGAATTGCCATCACGCAAAACCAAGATTGGGTCGGTTCCGGCCAAACGCCGTGTGGTTGAGTTCAGCCCGGATCGCTTCGATCATGGCGTGACCAGTTCCGCCGCCACCCTCGCATGCCCTTCGTCTGCCCGCCATGGTACGGATGTCGCCTCGTCGTCGAGGGGCTGTCCGCTGAACCAGGTGCGCGTGGGTGCCGCGGTGCGCATCCGGCAGCTGCAGACCGATCCGGGAATCTCCCAGCGGCTGCGCGAAATGGGCCTGGGCGAGAATCAGATGCTCCGGCTGGTCTCGAAGTCCGCGAGCCTCATCTGCCAGGTCTGCAATGCCCGGCTGGCTCTCAGCGAGCAGATCGCGGCACTCATCCTGGTCGAGCCCATTTCGGTTCGCTGATCCTTCACGGATCAATCCCTCCGGTGGCGCGCCTCCCATTGCTCGCGCTGCTTGCCTGCCTTCTGGGTATCCGCATCGACCGGGCAGCGGAGTTGGCGCCAGCGACCCGAAGTCAGGCATCCTCGGAACTCGCGGCCCAGGGACGACACGTCTACGAGCGCCACTGCGTCATCTGCCATGGACGCTGGGGTGACGGTCGGGGCGACATGGCCCGCGGGATGGCGCCCAAGCCGCGACGCTTCACCGCCGGCGTTTTCAAATACCGATCGACTCCCAGCGGATTCCTGCCCACGGATGCGGATCTCGCACGCACCATTCGGGGTGGCGTTGCGGGCACGTCGATGCCGTCGTTTGCCGGGCTGCTCAGCCAGCGGGATGTCGAGTCAGTGATCGAGACGGTGAAGACCTATTCTTCGAAGTGGGATCACGCAGGCAATCACGCCGCCGCGATTCCCATGCCGGCGCGGCCTGCGTGGCTGGAGGAAGATGAGGCGTTGAAGCGTCACGCCGCCGCCGCGGCGCCGCTGTTTCTGGCGGCCTGCGCGCCGTGTCATGGACCCGCCGGTCGTGGCAACGGTCCTGCAGCAGGCACTCTGGAGAACGACTGGGGAGAGCCGACGCCGCCGGCCGACCTCACGTCGCCTGCGCTGAGCTGTGGTCCCGGTCCGGAGGATGTCTACCGCACGCTGGTCACTGGATTGAACGGCACGCCCA
>CANGMO010000037.1 GCA_947454295.1 Verrucomicrobiota bacterium
AGACGGCCTTCCCGTGGGAATAGCCGTTGAAGTTCATGCCGTGATTGGTCTCCGTGAACGCCGCGATGAGCAGCACCTTCACCGTCTTGTCGCCGTCCCCACGCTGCAGGAAATCCGCCGGTTTCACCCCGTCAATCCACTCCCGCTTGAGACCGTTTGCGCTGTGCGCCGTGGCGTGATCCACCGCGGGGACGGCAGTATCGGCCGCGGACATCGATGCGGCGGAACCCAGCAGGGACAGAGCGAGAATCAGGGCGCGGGAACTCATGGAGGGAGTCATTGAAGCGGGGGACGACTGCGGATTCAAAAACGAAAAGAGGGACGTCGGGGACAAACAGAAAACCGGGGTCGCGATTCCGTGAGGAACCAGGACCCCGGTCCTGTGACATTCAAATTGCCGGCTTACTTCTGCAGCGGCGCGGTCTGCGCGCCGGCGGGCACCTTGTCAGCGGCCACGATCTTCCACACCGCGCCGCGTTCGCTCTGGTAGGGATCCACGGGGCCGCCGTAGTTGGCGGTGGCGTGCGTGAGATACAGATTGCCGGCCTCATCCTCGCCGCCACCGGTTGGGCGGAGCGGCGTATCGAGATCGAGCAACTCCTGCATCTGCCACTTGCCGGCGGCATCGCGCATCAGGCCCCAGACCTTGCCGGAGCCCCAGTCGGCCGCGAAATACACGCCGTCGAGCGACGGAAACTCGGTGCCGCGATACACGCCCAGGCCCATGACGCAGATGCCCTGATCCACGTGGCTGTACTCCGCGATCGGCAACACACCCACGCGCGGCGCGCCCTTCTCGAGTTCGATCGGGAACGGATGGCTGCCGCACATCATTTTCCAGCCGTAGTTCTCGCCGCCCTTGCTGCCGGCCGGCTGGAAGTTGATTTCCTCCCAGTGGTTCTGGCCGACGTCGCCCATGTAGAGATCGCCGGTCTTGCGGTCGAAGGAGAACGTCCACGGATTGCGCAGACCGTAGGCCCAGATCTCCGGCTTGGCGCGCGGATGGATCTTGGAGAACTGCAGCTCGCTCACGCCGAACAGCGTCATCTGCTGCAGGGGCGTGATGAACGGATTGTCCTTCGGAATGGTGTAGGCGCGATCCGGCGTGCTGCCGTTCACGTCGATGCGCAGCATCTTGCCGAGGAAGGTGTGCAGGTCCTGACCGGCGCTGATCACGTCGCCTTCCCACCCACCATCACCCACGCCGACGTACAGGTAGCCATCCGGGCCGAACACCATCTTGCCGCCGTGATGATTGCAGTACGGGAAGTCGAGCTGGAGGATCACGCGCGCACTGTCCGGATCGGCCTGATCGGGATTGGTCTTGGAAACGTGATACTCGGTGAGCAAGGACGCGCCGTTGAACCAGAGATCGGCGTAGCAGACGTAGAAGATGCCGTTCTCCTTGAAGCGCGGGTGGAACTCGATGGCGTAGAGGCCCTCTTCCAGGAAGGAGCTGAGCGTCTTGTCCTTGATGTCGAGGAATGGCTTGGGGAGCACCTTGCCGTTCTTGATCACGCGCACCACGCCGGGGCGCTCGCAGACAAACAGTCGGCCCGAGCCGTCCTTCGGACTGGCGACGTGGATGGGATCGACCAGGCCGTCGGCAACTTTCACCAATTGGATCGCCGCCGGTTTCGGCAGCTTTCCGCCGGGTTGGGCGGGCAGCGGTTGGGTTTCCTGGCCCAGCGCCGTGAACACGGACGCAAGACCAAGGGACACGACGAGTGCAGGCAGGGAGAAGCGTGGCTTCATACGAAAATGGGGTCGGGCGGAGATAACGCCACAACACCTGCTCTGGGCAAGCTCCAAACCGGCAGGATGTCGAACGTCCGGGAGGACTAGGCCGCGGTCGATTCGGACGCGCCACGGCGCCGCTGCGAGAAGTGCCATGCAATCGCCAGAATCCCCAATCCCAGTGCGATCAGGTACACCCACCAAAAGGTCGCTTCCACCACGTCTTCATGCAGCGCGCGGCGCGTTCGACGCGGGCCGGACGCGGGTGGGTTGGTCGGTGAGGTGGCTGTTGTTCCCACCCTCGATCCGGAGATCGGCCCGGGGCTGTAGGAGTCAACCCCCGCACTCGAATTCGGCGTCCGCACCGTTGATGTTCTGAAGGATCGCGGCCCCGCGCCGGGAGCCGCCGGGATTCTCAGGCTTCGATGCCCTTCCACATGGCCGTCGGCGTACAGCAGATTCCCACGCAGATCATGACGCTCGAGTGTCCACGCATGGTCCGGCCGGCCATCGCTGGTGATGCCGTTGGTGACCCCGGCCAGCCGCGCCGTCGCAACCGCTGGAGTCACCGGACGGGGGTCCAGGTTGTTGTCGCCCGAAACCAGCGACATCGGCAGATCCGGACTACTGCTGAGCCCGAGGAAATACGTCGTGTCGGTCGACCGCAGCTGCGTGAGAGGCACGGAAGGTCTCACTGCCGCAGGACAAAACGCGACGCGGGCATTTCCCAGCTCATTGGACAACACCCGGAACACCTCCGGTTTGAGCCACAGATCGCCCAAGCGTGGCTGACCGGAAATCGAGTATTCAAGCACGCCTCCCTGCGACACTGGAACCGCCTGCGGGAATCGCCCGGCGTGGTCCTGCGAAAACGTGTGAAAGGCGATGCCGACCTGGCGAAGATTGCTGGCACACCACGTCTGGCGTCCCTTGACGATGGCCTTCTGGATCGCCGGTAGCAGCAGGGCGGCGAGAATTGCGATGATGGCAATGACCACCAGCAATTCGATGAGAGTGAATCCCCGTCCCCTCCCGGTTGGACGCCTCCAAAGCATGCGTTTCCTGAGCAAAGCCGATGCCAGATCCGGGGTTCGATTCCAAGCCGGGAAATGCCGGCATCCGGGCGCCGCCTCCGACCGCTGTAACCGGATTCCCGAAACCGGGTCACTTCGACCACCTTAGCTTCGGATTCATTTTCCATTCCATTCATGAACCATTCCCTCCGCATTGCCCTGTGTCTGGGTGTTGCAGGCGTCACCGGCGCCTTCGCCGCCAACGTGGACCTCAGCAAGCTCCCGCCGGCCTCCACCAAGAAGAACCTTACCTTCGAAAAGGACATCAAACCCCTCTTCGAAGCCTCCTGCACCGGATGCCACGGTGAGAAGCGCGCCAAGGGCGATCTCCGCCTCGACAGCCTCGCGGCAGTCCTCAAGGGCGGCGAAGACGGCAAAGTCGTCGTCGCGGGCAAGAGCAAGGAGAGCCCGCTCGTCGTCGCCATCTCGGGCCTGGATGAGGAATCCGTCATGCCCCCGAAGCGCAAGGGTCCTCCGGGTGGTCGCGGCCCCGGTGGTCCTGGCGGCCCCGGCGGGCCGCGCCCTGAAGGCGGACCTGGCGGTGGTGGTCCGCGGCCCGAAGGCGGACGTCCCCCCGGTGGTCCGGGCGGTCCGGGCGGTCCGGGCGGTCCGGGCGGACCCGGCGGACCCGGCGGATTTGGCGGTCCGGGAGGCCCCGGTGGATTCAAGCCCCCCGAGCCTCTGACAGCCGAGCAGGTGGGATTGGTCCGCGCCTGGATCGATCAGGGCGCCAAGTAATCCGCCATCCTCCCGGCTTCGATTCGATTTAAAACGAACACCGCGCGTCTCTCACGAGGCGCGCGGTGTTCTTGTTCCGTCTCTGGTCGCGTGGTTCGAACCGCGCCAGCCGGCGGGCCCGATCAGGCGGCGACCGGGGCGTTGGGGCTGAGCCGTGCCAGTTCCGCACGCACCCACTCCACAACGTGAGCCGCGGCCTTGTCGACCGCGACGCCCTGCACCGCTCCGGCACGGGCCTTGATTTCCACCTCGCCCTTGGCCAGCGACTTCTCGCCGATGCCGATGCGCATCGGGAAGCCCACGAGCTCGCTGTCCTTGAACTTCACACCCGGGCGTTCATCGCGATCGTCGAGCAGCACTTCAATGCCCGCCGCGGTGAGTTCGGCATAGAGCTTCTCGGCCAGCACCATCGGCGCGCTATCGGCGGCGACGGTGAGCGGCGTAATGCAAACCTGGTAGGGCGCGACGGAAACCGGCCAGACGACGCCGTCCTTGTCGTTGCCCTGCTCGATCACCGCCTGGAGCGTGCGCGTGACGCCGATGCCGTAGCAGCCCATGACCGCCGGCAAACGCTTGCCGGTCTCGTCGAGGAAGGTCGCATTGAGCGGTTCGCTGTACTTGGTGCCCAGCTTGAAGACGTGTCCCACCTCGATGGCGCGGCGAATCTTCAGCGGACCGCCGCACTTCGCGCAGGGTTCACCGGCGGTGACGGTGCGCAGGTCGTACCATTCGGTGACCTGGATATCGCGCTCGATGGACACGTTCTTGAAATGGAACCCGTCCTCATTGGCGCCGGTGGTCATGTCGTTGGCACCACGAAGGCGCTCGTCGGCATACACCTTCCATCCGGCGGGCACATTGCGCACCGCCCCGAGCGAACCGGGCTGGGCACCGAGCGCGGTGAACAGCGCCTTGTCGGCCTCGTTCTTGGCGTCAGCGGGACGCACGGCAATTGCGCCGGTGCGAGCCATGAACTTGGTCTCGTTCAATTGGTCATCCCCGCGGAGCAGAATCAGCACCGGCTGGCTGTCGGCGACATACACCAGGGTCTTGATCTGGCGGTTGGCCGGCACGCCGTACGGGGGCTTGCCCAGGGCTTCGATGGTCACCACGCCGGGCGTGGCGAACTTCTCCACCTCGGGTCCGAGCTCGCGCGCCGCAGTGCGGGGCACGCCGCTGATGGCCTTCTCGATGTTGGCGGCATACCCACACTTCTCGCAGTAGACCACGTCGTTCTCACCGGTGGCGGCGGGCACCATGAATTCATGGGAATGATTGCCGCCGATGACGCCGGTGTCGGCTTCCACAGGGAACGCCTGCAGACCGCAGCGGGCGAAGATGCGCGTGTACGCGTCGTACATCTTGCGGTAGCTCTCCATCGCTCCGGCATCGGTCGTGTCGAAGGAATAGGCGTCCTTCATGATGAACTCCTTCGCGCGCATCAGGCCGAAGCGCGGGCGGATCTCATCGCGGAACTTGATGCCAATCTGGTAGAAGTTCTTGGGAAACTGCTTGTACGAATTGATCTCGCCGGCGGCCAGCGTGGTGATCACCTCTTCGTGCGTCGGGCCCAGCACCCACTCCTTCTGGGCGCGGTCCTTCACCCGGCACAACGCATCGCGCATGGTCTCGTAGCGGCCGGACGCCTGCCAGATCTCGGGCGGTTGCATGCAGGGCATCGACACCTCGATGGCTCCCGCGCGATTCATCTCCTCACGGATGATCTGCTCCACCTTCTTGAGGCTGCGCAATCCGAGCGGCAGGAAGGTGTAGAGCCCCCCCGCGAGCTTGCGCACCAGTCCCGCGCGGACGAGCAACTGGTGGGAGACGATCTCGGCATCGGCCGGGACTTCCTTGAGGGTGGGAATCAGAGTTTGGGTCCAGCGCATGGCAGCAAAAGAAGAAGAAACAGGGGAATTTCAGGAACGATCAAGTCCGGATATCCACCCCGGCGGGATCGCGGGGGCTGTCCGGACGGCAGGGGCTCCGCGGAGGGAGGAATCGGGTTTGGGCCCGATTCCCTCGCCCGCACGGATCACTTGACCGTGTTCACCAGCGGCGCAAGGCCCTGGATGCGGACCTCGAGGCGATCGCCCGACTCAATCGGACCAACACCACTGGGCGTGCCCGTGAGGATCACGTCACCCGGCAGCATGGTCATATTGGTCGAGATGAAGCTGACCAAATGAAAGCAGTTGAACACCAGCTGGCTGGTATTGCTGTTCTGACGCAGCTGGCCGTTCTGGAAGAGCTGGATGCTCAGATCATGCGGGTCGATCTTCGTCTCCACGTAGGGTCCGAGCGGCGTGAAGGTGTCGAAGGACTTGCAGCGGGCGAACTGGCTTTCCGAGTTCTGGATGGTGCGGTCGCTGATGTCCTGCGCAGCCGTATAGCCGAAAATGTAGCGGGCCGCGGCGGCCGGCGTGACGTTGCGCATCCGGCGACCGATGACGATGGCCAGCTCGGCCTCGAAATCGGTGCGATGGTTGGCAAACGGGATCTCGATCTTGGCGCCGTCGGGGATGAGGGACGTGGTCGCCTTGAACCAAAACAGGGGCTCCTTCGGCAGCGGCTTGCCGCTTTCGCGGGCGTGGTCCGCGTAGTTGAGTCCCACCGCGATGATTTTGGAGGGAACGACCGGGACCAGGGTTTTTACGCCCTTGAGGGGGGTGGGCTTCTTTTCGAAGGAGGGCGAACCGAAGACGTCGCCGATCAATCGAAACAGCTCCCCATCCACCACCTTCGCGTAGAAGATGTCGTCGCCTTTTTGAAACCGGCCGATGGCTGCCATGGCCGGGAATTATTAGCAAAACTGACACTTGCGGAGCAAGGTGAATCCAAAGGAGTTCCGTGGGAATCCCCGCTTGCACACCCCGGGTCCCTGTCTAGGCTCCCCCCATGGGAAGTTCCTCCGGCAAGAAGCCCGAGAAGCCAGGCAAGGCCATGATGCTGGGTGTTGGACTCGACTCCGACGGCCATAAGCGCGTCACCAAGGGCAAGAATTTCACCCTCGTCGGCGGTGCCAAGGAAACCCACGAGGAAATGACCGAGAAGGCGTTGAAGATCAACGAGAAGCTCGCCAAGAAGGGCAAGGAGCTCCACGAGGTTTCCGCCGAGGAATTCAACGACATCGCCCACTCGGTCGGTCTGCGACGTCACGCGCCGGAAAACAACTAGCGCCATGCCCCCGCGCATCCTCTCACTGGCCACGATCGGAGTCCTCGTTGAATGCCTGTGGGTCGGAGCGGCAGCCCTGGATGACATTTCGTGGATTCGCCTTCCCGAAGGCGCCATGCAACCCGAGTTGGTCCGCGATCGCACCGGGCATCTCCAGGCAGTATGGCTTTCCGGTCCGGCCGGCGCTTCCGACGTCCAGGTCGCCGACCTGGGCACCGAAGGACGCCTGACCACCCCGCCGCTCCGCGTCAACAGCCAGCCCGGAAGCGCCATCGCCATGGGAACCATTCGAGGGGCCCGCATGGCGGTGGGCTCGGATGGAACCCTTCACCTCCTCTGGAACGGCTCCGGCACGGCCACCCCCCGTTCCGCAAAAAGCTCGCCCCTGCTGTACAGCCGAAAACCTCCGGGCGCGGCGGGATTTGAGCCGCAGCGGAACCTGATGGGCTCCACGGTCGATCTCGATGGCGGTGGGGACCTGGTGGTCGACGGTCGCGGGACCCTTCACGTGTTTTGGCATGCCGGAGATGGAAAGAGTCCAACCCGCGAGGATCGGCGACGTGTTTACGAATCCGTGTCGCGCGACGGCGGCGTCACGTTTGAACCCGAGCACCCGGTGGATCCCGGGGACGGCACTGGTGTCTGCGGATGCTGCGGCATTCGTGCGGCCGTCGACGCCGGGGGCAACGCGTTCGTCCTGTATCGCGGCGCCAGGGAGTTGGTGCATCGCGGCACGCAACTCCTGGAATCCGCCTCCGAGGGTTCGGGATTCCAGCGGCGTTTGCTGCAAGAATGGACCTCGGGCGCATGCCCAATGAGCTTGCCGGCTCTGAATCCCGGGGGGACTGGAATTCGATTCGCCTGGGAAACCGGGGGGGAAATTTGGAGTCAGGGACGCCGGGACGACGCGCCAACGCTGAGAGTTCCCGGGCCGGGCGCCCGTCACCCGTCACTGGCCTCCAACGCCCTCGGGGAATCGTTGCTGGTGTGGACCGAGGGGACCGGATGGAACCGAGGGGGCTCCCTGGGGTGGCGGATCTTCGATGCCCAAGGAAAGCCCACCGCAGCGGGCGGAACACGCCCGGACGTGCCGGTCTGGAGCTTCCCTGCCGTCGCCACCCGGTCCGACGGCACGTTCGTGATTGCCTACTGAACGTCTGAGACCTCCCGTCGGAACGGTTCGCAGCCTTTTCAGGCTTTCCCATTCGCATTCATTGGCGTTGGCCTGTGCCATGCTACAGTTGTGTTACACACATGAACACTCGACACCTTGCCGTCGCTGCGTGGATCGCCATCGGAGGCTTCGCGGGAACCGCCACGGCGGAGGTGGTGCTCAACGAGATTCTCTATCGCCCCCCGTCCGAGCTCGCCGCCGACCAGTTCATTGAGCTGCACAACACCGGCACCACCGCGGCGGATGTCAGTGGGTGGCGCCTTACCGGCGGCGTCGACCTTCAGTTTCCAACCGCTTCCATCCCCGCTGGCGGCTATCTCGTTGCGTGCGCCGATCCGGTGCGATTTCGTGCGGCGCATCCTGAGCTGCCACTCGTCACTGGCCCGTGGGCGGGACAGATCGGAGCCGGAGACAGCATCAAACTCCACGACGCCTCGGGAACGACAATCGATGCGGTCACCTTTGCCACCGAAGGAGAGTGGGCCACGCGTGAACTGGGCGCCCCGGATCGGGGGTATGTGGGGTGGGAATGGCACGCCGGGCACAACGGCGGCGGCCGCTCGCTGGAGTTGGTGAATCCCGCCCTGCCCCGATCGCTGGCGCAGAATTGGGCCTCGAGCCTTTCCACCGGTGGAACACCCGGCGCCGCCAATTCCGCGCGATCCACCAACGCGGCGCCGCTCATTTTCGGCACGGGGCAGTATCCGCTCGTTCCCAAGTCCACCGACTCCATCGTCGTTTATGCACGCATCGCCGACGAGGCGCCGGCCGGCATCAATGCCATCCTGCATTGGCGGGTCGACGCCGCGTCACCTGGCGCGTTCCAAACCGTGGTCATGCGTGATGATGGTGCCCACGGCGACGGGGCGGCGGGCGATGGACTGTTCGGTGCAACCATTCCCCCGCAACCCAGCGGCACCCTGGTGGAATTCTTCCTCACCGCGAGCGATGCCCAGGGCAATACGCGCACCCTGCCGCGGGTCACTCCGGCCGCCGGACGCACCGCCAACTATGTGCTGCAGGTCGACAACGCGACCCGCACCAACGCCCAGCCACTGTACCGCGTCATCATGGCCGCGGTGGAAAAGGCCGCGCTCGACGCCGTCGAAGGAGCTCAGCCAGCCAGCGACGCCGCCTCCGCGGGAACCTGGATCACCGAGGACGGCACGGGCACCGCGCTGATGTACTCCACCGCCTTTCGCAATCGCGGACACGGCACGCGTTCGCATTCCCCCCACAACATCAAGGTGGAGCTTCCGGGAGACCAGTCGTGGCAGGGCCGATCCTCCCTCAATCTCAACAGCTACTACCCCTACAATCAGGCCATCGGCAGCGCGATCATGCGGCATCTCGGATTGATGATCGCCGAGTCACGCCTGGTGCAGGTGCGCGTGAACGGGGTAAATCCGGCCGGTGCGAATCAATACGGTTGCTACGCGGCCAACTGGGGATTCAACCAGCAACTCATCAAGTCCCAGCTGCCGGACGACGCCGGTGGAAATCTCTATCGCGGCATCCGTGATTTCGACACCAGCATCACGCCCAATCTCGTCTGGCACGGTTCGGCCTACACCGCGTACACCAACGCCTACTTCAAGGAGAACAACGTCCTCACGAATGACTGGTCGGACCTGATCCATCTTCTGTCCGTTCTCAATTCGACCAATGGCTCGCCGGCGTCGCGCTACGCAACCGACCTGCAGCAGACCATCAACGTCCCGCAATGGATGCGGTACTTCGCCGCCCACACGCTGTTGGAGGACGAGGAGACCACGCTGGGCTCCGGCTATGGTGACGATTTTGCGCTGTACCGCGGATCCAATGACCCGCGCTTTCTGCTCATGCCCTATGACATGGACACCCTGCTAGGACAGGGCGATACCGGGGGCAAGTTGGAGGCCGACCTGTTCCGCATGGGGGGAGCCGGCACCTCGCATCCGGTGGCGGCCGTCGACCGCTTCATGAAATCGGCGGACTTCGCGCCGCTCTATTTTCAAACCCTGCAGGCACTGGCCGGAAACACCTTCGCCCCGGCCACGCTCGACGCCATCATCGACCAGACCCTGGCCGGCTCTCCGGTGCCGGCATCGGTTGGACAGTCGATGAAGGACTTTGGAGCGGCACGACGCACCTGGGTGTTGTCCCAGATCCCCTCGGCATTGGTCGTCTCAAACACGCTGCCGCTCCAAGGCGGTTTTCCCCGCGCCACCACCGCCCACATTGCCCTTTCCGGTTCCGCGAACGCCATCAGCACCCGGAGCGTGCAGGTGAATGGCAAGCAGGCCGACTACGTGGCCTGGCAGGGGCGATGGAGCCTCGCGGATCTTACGCTTTTGCCCGGAATCAACCGCGTTCTCGTGGAGGCACTCGATGCCTCCGGTGCCGGCATTGAACGACTGGAATGGACGGTGTGGTACGACTCCGGCGCACCCAAGTCCGTGGGAGGAACCATCGCTTCCGACACCCATTGGACCGCCGCCGCAGGCCCCTATCTCATCACCTCCACATTGACCATCAACGCCGGCGCCACGCTCACCATCGATGGGGGCACCTCGGTGTATTTGGCGGGCGGAGTCGGCATCGTGGTGGCCAATGGGGGCCGCCTGCTCGCTGAGGGCACCGAAACGGCGCCGATTCGGTTCAGCACCGCGCCCGGCAGCACGGCGGCATGGGGAGGCATCACCCTCCATGGCGCTCCGTCATCACCCGAAACCCGTTTCGCCTACGTTCATTTCGAGGGCAATGGATCCACCTGCATCGAGGTTGCCGGCGGGACACTCTTCCTCGATCACGGGACCTTCGGCACCACGACGCATCAGTATCTGTCTCTGGATGACAGTTCGTTCGTGCTCAGCAACTGCCACTTCCCCACCTCCACCGCCCCCTTCGAACTGCTGCACGGCACCGGCGGAATCAAGGCGGGCGGACATGGAATCGTGCATCATTGCTTCTTTGGTTCCACGACCGGCTACAACGACATCATGGACTTCACCGGCGGCAACCGGGATGCGGGCCAGCCGATCATCCAGTTCTTCGACAACGTCTTCGCCGGTGCCAGCGACGATATTCTCGACCTCGACGGCACCGACGCGTGGATCGAGGGAAACATCTTCCTTCACAACCACCGGAACGGATCTCCCGACAGCTCGGCGGCAATCAGCGGCGGCAGCTACGATTTCGGCGGGAGCCTGGGGCTCCGGACTTCGGAAATCACCGCCGTTGGAAATCTGTTCTTCGA
>CANGMO010000038.1 GCA_947454295.1 Verrucomicrobiota bacterium
GAAGCGGGCGAATGCCGTTCGACTGCGCCACGCGCGAACCGGGGCCGTGTTGTTTGAAGCCTTACCGCCGCGCAACGACGTCGCGCAGCGCATCACGTGGAACACCGAATCTGCCACCGGCACGCCGGTGGTCCTTGAGGTGTCGGATCGCGACACCGGCGACGCCTATGCCTGGCTGGCCATCGGCGATATCGAGGGTGGTCCCGTCCTGCCCGCCACCGCACCGCGCGCCGGGGCGGCTCGAATCATCGGCGCGGCGGAGCTGGCGTCGCGACTCGGCCTGAAGTCGCTCGCTCCCGGATTCGCCACCCGCGTGAAGGAGGCTGGGGATCCCACGGCCCGCGCCGCCGCGGCGCGAGCCTACGCCAGCCTCGATCCCGAGTCCGCCCTGCCGATGCTCACCGCGTTGCTCGATGACGTTCAACAGCCCGAGGCCCTGCGGGAGCGACTCGGCGGCACGCTGGCGGAACTGAATTCCGCGCCCGCCCGGGCCGCCGTGGTGTCGGCGATGAAGGCGGCGCCGTTCCGGCTTCAAACCCGGTGGGCGGTGGCCCTGACCGGATCGCGCGATGGCGCCGAGGCGCTGTTGAGCGCGGTGAGTCAGGGTGTCGCTTCGGCGCGCCTCCTGCAGACCACCGGCCTCCGCAACCGGCTGCAGGCCGTCAAACTCCCCGACTGGGAATCCCGCGTTGCGGCCCTCACCAAGGATCTCGCCCCGGCCAACGAGGCACGCGACCGGCAAATTGCCGAACGGCGTGCGGCCTACCTGTCGGGCTCGGCCGTCGCCAAGGTCGATGAGGGACGCCGGCTGTTTGAGCAGAACTGCGCCGCCTGCCACCAGATTGAGGGCAAGGGCGGGCTGGTTGGACCGCAGCTCACCGGCGTCGGCAACCGCGGCGTCGAGCGCCTGTGCGAGGATATCCTGGATCCGAACCGCAACGTGGACCGTGCCTTTCGTCAGACAGTGATCACCCTCAAGGACGGCGACGTCCAGAGCGGGCTGTTCCGTCGCGAGGAAGGCGACCTGCTCGTATTCGCCGATGGCACCGGGAAGGAATTCTCCGTGAAGAAGGGCAGCGTGACGGAGCGGCGGGAGAGCGACCAATCGTTGATGCCCGACAACTTTGGCGAAACGCTGCCGGCCGCGCAGTTCAACCATCTGCTGGCCTTCCTGCTGACCCAGCGGCTGACGAAGTAATCCACTCCTCACGCTCGAAAACAAAAACCTCCCGACGGCCGGAGCGATCCGGCGCGGGAGGTTTTTTGTTCCCCCAATGCGGGGCGAATTCGCTCAGGCGAGCGACGCGTAGACGCGGTGCACGTCGTCGTGGTCGTCGAGATCGTTCAGGAAGGCCGCGACTTCGGTGTGATCCGTGCCGGTGAGCGTGACCGGGTTCTTGCCGATCCAACGGTGTTCGCTCGCGCCGATCTTCCATCCCGCCTTGGCCAGCCAGGTGCTGACCGACGCCAGGTCCTTGGGATCGGTGAGGAAGCGGGATCCAATCGCGCCCTCGGGAATTTCGTCGGCCTCCAGCGCCTCCACGTTCTGCGCGCCGGCCTCAATGGCGTCGCCCTCGGGATCGCGCGACTTATCGGTGTGGGTGGCCTCGATGACGCCCCAGCGGTCGAAGAAGAAGTTCATGCTGCCCGGCTGGCCGAGCTGGCCCGTCTTGAACAGACTGCGGATGGCGGGTGCGGTGCGGTTCCGGTTGTCGGTGAGGCACTCGACGATCACCGGCACCTTGTGGGGGCCGAAGCCTTCGTAGGTGACCGATTCAAAGGTCACCGCCTCGTCGGTCTGGCCGGTGCCCTTCTTGATGGCGCGCTCAATGGTGTCGCGGGTGACCGACGCCTTCTTCGCCTTTTCCACCGCGGCGGCAAGACGTGCGTTCAGCTCCGGTTCGCCACCGCCCAGCTTGGAGGCGACGATGATTTCGCGAACGAGTTTGCCGTGAACCTGGCCCTTCTTGTGGGCTTCGAGTTCACGTCCTTTTTGTTTCCATTGAGCACCCATGGGTCAGTGAAGAATGCCTGAAACGGCGGGAGGAAAGAAAGTCCCAAGCACCGTGGGATCGGAAATCGTTGGCGACGGACTACCAGGCGTGATCGCTGGTCAGCGCCCGGTCCATGTGGGTGTAGCCGCCATCCACGTAGAGGATCTGACCCGTCACGTGACTGGAACGGGGCGACGCCAGCCACAAAATCGCGTCGCCCAACTCCTCCGGAGTGCTCAACCGCCGGCCGAACGGCACGAGCCGCTCTACACGGGAACGGGCGAGCTTCGGATCCGCCTGCGACTCGAACCAGCGGCGATACTGATCGGTGTCGCACTCGGCGGGCACCACGGCGTTGACCCGCACCCCGTCCGGAGCGAAGGCGACGGCCCATTCGCGGGTGAGGGCATTCACCGCCCCCTTCGCGGCCGCATAGCCGGAGGTCCGGCCCTGGCCGGTCACGGCCACCTTGGAACTCAGATTCACCACCGCCCCGCGCCGCGCCACGAGATGCGGACGGGCAAAATGGGTGAGGGCAAAGACGAGGACGAGGTTTCGCTGCAGCGACGCAACGAACTCGGAGGGCGGGGCGGTGAGCGGGACGCTGTCGTTCACGCCCGCGTTGTTGACCAGCACGTCGAGGCGGCCGAATTCGCGGACGGCCGTCTCAACCGCCCGCTGGCAATCCGTCTCCCGGGTGAGGTCGGCTTCGACGAACACGGATCCGGGAAGCAGCGCCGCCAGTGCGACGCCGGCCTCCGCATCCCGATCGACGATGGCCACACGCGCGCCCTCGGCGGTAAAGGCCCGTGCCGTCGCCGCTCCAATGCCGCGCGCTCCGCCGGAAATCACCACTCCGGCTCCCTCGAGTTCCAGATTCATGCGATGCGGCAAGGCTGCCCGCGGCCGCGCGAGGCTGGCGAGGCGATTCGTTCCAAACGCGGTGCGTTCCTCGGCGTCGGGTCAGTTTGCCGCCGGGGCGAGCGGCTTCGCGGACTCCAGCTTCTTCGCCGCCTCGGCGGGAACCTCAATCTGGGTGGCGCCGGCATCCTTGATCTCAACCGTCATGATGCGCGACATCTCCCGCTCTTCACCAAACATGTTCATGGTGCCGCCGGCCTCGATTTCATACTTCGCCAGCACGCCGTCCTTGATCCAGAACTTGGCGGAACCCTTGGCGTCCTTAACCTGCGGACCACCGGGCATCGGCCCAAAGGAAAGCATCGGCTTCACCAATTCCTCGGGAAGATTGCCCACATAGATGCCGGGCTTGGTGCTCTTGAGATCCTTGAGCTTGTCCACCATGCCCGAGAGCTCGTCGGTCGGCGTCTTGGTCAGCAGAAGGAAGCGCGCCATCATGGCGCCAAATCCTCCCGGACCTCCCGGGCCCCCGGGACCGCCCGGACGTCCGCCACCCGGTCCGCCCGGCCCACCGGGGCCGCCACGTCCGGGACCCTGCCCCGCCTCGCCGGGACGGCCATTCGGACCACCAGGCCCACCAGTTCCCGGCCCAGCTCCACCCGGGCCGCCGCCTCCAGGACCGCCGGGGCCTCCCTCGCGACGCGGGCCGCCCCCTCCGGGAGGCGGGCCAAACGTGGGCAATTCATCAGCCGACTTCCATCCGTCGGCGAGCTGCACCACGCCCTTGCCGTCCTTGAGGATTGCCACCGTGGTATTGCCGTCCATGCCCTCCTGGCTCAACCGCGTGGCCCCACCTTTCACGGTCTTGCCCTGGGTGGCGGGAGGGGTGAAGGGCATTCCAGGAAGCTCCACGGAGGTCACCCAGCTGTAATTGGAGGAGTCGGCGAGCTTCTGAAGCCCGGCCTTGAGATCCTCCGCAGGGGTTCCGGCCAGCAGTGTGCCGATCAGCGCCGGCGCCAGCGCCAGGGTAAGCAATGTCTTCATGAATCGTATCGGTGGATGGAAAACGTGAACGTCGAGACCGCAGGATGAATTCCCTGCATGCGACCGCGACCAGTCAATCCGGTTACACCTGACGACAGGGAGCCTGAGACTTGAGGCAGCGTGGTGGGGGCACCGTGTCGGATTCCCGGCAGGCTTCAATCCCTTCCCGTTGCCACCGCGACCGTCCCTCCGGGATCTAGCGGCCCGCGGACTGCAGCTGCTGGCAGGCTTCCTTCACGCCGCCATCACAGGCCTTCTTCAGCAACTCCACGGCCCGGGCCTCGTCCTTGGCGACCCCGTTTCCGGTGCGCAGCAGATTCGCGAGAAAGTAGGCGCTCATCAGGTCGCCGGCGCGATAGGCCTTCTCCAGTGCCGCCACGGTCGCGGCCGTGTCGATGGGAATGCCGTCCCCGAACATCCGCAGTTTCGCCACCTGAACGCAGCCGTCGCGCCAGCCCAGGTCGCACGCGCGCGTATAGGCTGCCAGCGCCTTTTGCGAATCGCGGATTCGCCCCTCGCCGTTGGCGTAGGCCATTCCCAGGAAAAAGGACGCCTGCCCGTTGGTATCCGATCCGGCGGCGGCTTCAATCCGGTCCAGGGCCCGGGCCACGGCAGCCGGATCTCCCATATGATAATAGTGGGCGAGATTCAGCAGATTGCAGGCGCCCCCAATGTTCCCCGCCTCGCTGGAACGCTGAAACAGTTCCGCCGCCGTCTTGGTATTCATCGGTACCACGCGCCCCTCCATGAACAGGACACCCAATTCATTGGCGGCCGACGCCGATCCGCCATCGACCTGATACCCGAGAACCCGGAAGAGTTTTTCCCCCGCCTTGCGGCGTCCCTCGGCGAGCGCTTTGCGCCAAAACTCCGAATGTGAGCCCGCATGACTCTGACCGACGAACCCGGTGAAGAGCATTGTGGTGAACAGCGCGATCCACACTCCCATGTGGGCAAAGTTCAGCTTCCGCGTGCTCCAGTTCATGAACGCGGCCTCGAGCTTCGCCCCACCCCCGGCCCTTACCATGCGGTCGATCCACTGGACGCTCAGATTCAGCAGCGGCACACAGAGCAGCTTGTCGTAGAACTCGGGAACCCCCACGAGATTGAGCCCCCAATACAGCGCCCAGACCAGCACGCCGTACGCGAGGCCAAAGATCAGCCGGCCGATGCCCGATCGCGGCGAGGTGGAGGGATCGGTCATCAGCAGGTGCAGCCCCAGGAACACCGCGATGGGAATGTTGGAATCGATGAAGAAGTACACCCCGGTGTAGTGGGTGTAGATCAGGTTGAGCACGTACAACGCCGCGGCGGCACCGAGGGTCATCAGCGTGACCGAAAAGAAGAACTGCACGATCAGTCCCACGCAGAAGATCCACAGGAACATGTGGGGCGCGCGCCCCATGGTGGTCGCCACTTCCTCACCCCAGCTGATCTGCGTGGAGTTGGTGAGAATGAGCCCGGTGGAAAACAGCGAGAGTGAGAAGGCCGAGGGGTTGAAAATATGGGTAAGGCGGCCATCGCGCTTCCACTTCACGAACTCCTTGCCCAATGCACCGGTGAGAATCATCAGGAACTGGAGGTAGAACCAGTCGTCCTTGAACCAGAGAAACAGATTCGTGCTGAAAACGATGGGGATGTTTCCAAACCCGAGACGCCACCGGTCCCGTCGGGACCAGCACAGAAGCATGTCCACGGTGTAGAGAAACACGATCTGCGCCAGAATCAGGGGCGCCTCCCCGTAGACCTTGCGCCAGTAGTATCCCCAGTAGCTATAGATGCTGAAGTGCATCATTGCCTGGATGTAGTGGGACTTCACCGGCACGAAATCCCATCCAATTGCGCGCCGCCCCTGCGTCAGGCTCCGGGTCAGGAACCCCAACCACACCGCGAGAAACGCCGCGGCCGAAAGAAACGACCAAAAGAGCCGGGGATTGGACCTCACCAGCGGCAGGGCCGACATGCCAGTCAGCACCAGGATCAGCGTGAGCGGCAGCACTAAAACGGACCGACCAGTCCGTGAAAGAGACGGGGCGGGAACCGGTGCGGGGGTTGCCGGTTGGGACGCGGGACGCATGTCGCGAAAAAGTCCCCTGTAGGCGGATCCCTTACAACCCCTTTTGCATTGCGGGCGGGCAATCCCATCGACGTCTCACAGCCCGCGGGCGCGCTGGGATTGGGGCGCCGGAACTACAACGCCTTGCGAAGCGAACCTGCGTATCCCGTCATCTCCAAGAAGGCGCTGCCTATCTCGCGCCCATTGGAATCCAGAACACGACACGCCCCCTCCCAATACGGAATGAAGCCTCCGAGCCCGGACAATTCCTGATCCGCCGCGAGAGGCTCCAATCGCAACGATTCACCTGGCCCGCCGTCCACGCCCGGGACCTCTAACATCACGGTCGTCGGGTACTCCGCTTTCGAACGGGGGCTTCGCCACCGACCGGTGGTTTTCCAAGTCAGCCGGTCGGATCCAAACTGCCGGACGAGCCCGTCTCGTCCAATCCAGGCCACGGTGGAGAACGGATCGGTTGTCCCATCCTCGCGGCGCATGCGATAGGCCATCAGCTCCCGCCCGTCCCGCAATTGCACGCAGGCCCAATCCCAGCCCGCCTGACCCGCACCCAGCTGGCTGCTGCTCAGCTCATGATCCATCCATGCTTCGCCCCGCACCGCCTGGCTATTGGTCCCACGCCGCCATTCGCCAGTCACGTCGAGGCGCGGAAAGGTCAGATAGTGACTGGCGGCCCAAGGCTCGACGGCCTTCCTGGAAACGCCGTTGGTCCCGAAGATCACCAGCGGCTTTCGCGGATGCAGCGTCAGCTTCCACGACACCTCAGCCTGGATCCCGCCGTGCAGTTCAAAGGTGTCGGCGCCAACCTCCCTCAGTGACCAGTTGCCATTCCGGACCGCCAATTGTTGGGTGGCGGCAGAGGCATCCCAACCCCGGCGATTGAGGCGTTCCTCATGACGGAACCTCCCCGCGGAGACATCCAGCCACGCCATGTGGGCGAGGAAGACTTCGTCGCTGGCGAAGTTGGTGGAGGCATCGCGCGCGGTCAGATCAGCCCGGGCGCCCGCTCGACGAAAGAAGGTCGCCTGCATTCCATGGCGCGCTCCGTCCGCGGTGGTCAAATGACCGGTGATATACCACCACTCAATCCGGAACTCCGGATGACTGCCGTGATCGCGGGGAAACTGAAACGTTCGACCCGGCTGGGGAATGGCGAACCCGTCCACAGCAGCGGCATCAGGATCGGCGGCCCTCACCGACGAGGCGAGCAGGACCCAGGCAACGAGCCGGGACCCCGGAATCCCCAGCACTTGCCGCACAAGCCGGACGGCGGTGATACTCATGGTTCTCATTCCTCCCGCTCCGCCGGCAGCGACGCGCCCCAGCGGCCGATGCTCCATCCGGTCGCCGCCGCCATCAGCACCACGGCCAAGCCCAATCCCCCGAGCCAGCCCCAAGGGGGATCGGTTTCAA
The DNA here is from genome assembly GCA_947454295.1 of Verrucomicrobiota bacterium. Lineage (GTDB taxonomy): Bacteria > Verrucomicrobiota > Verrucomicrobiia > Limisphaerales > UBA9464 > CAIVQB01. Next base: position 7,387 of record CANGMO010000038.1, read on the forward strand.
GCGTCCAGCCGAAGGTCTGAAAGTTCACGCGGTGAATCAGCAACCAGCCAAGGGCGAAACTGGAAGCCAATCCAACACCCACCCCGATCAGGGCGGTCAACACGCTCTCGACCGCGGTCGCCAGCGCCAGCTCCCCGTGCCGCATGCCCAGCGCGCGCAGGGTGGTGAGTTCCTCGCGCCGTTCCAGCAGCAGACTCGCCAGGGTGAATCCCAATCCAAGCACCGACACCGCGATGCCGATGACCTCGAGCGCGTCGGTGATGGCGAAGGTTTGACGGAAGATCCGCAGCGCCTCGGCGCGAAGGTGCGGCTGGGTGTACACCGCAAGCCCCGGATACTGCGACAGCCACCGGGACCGGACCGCATCGCCTTCGGCCGGATCGCGCAGCTTGGCAATCAGGTTGCCTGCCAGCTCCTCGCCAAACCACTCACTGAATCGCTCGCGTTGGATCACCAGCGATCCCCGCTCATTCCCATAGTCGGAAAACACCCCGGCAATTCTCACCCGCCGCTCCCCCGACGGCGTCGGTAGGACCACCCAATCTCCGCGGTGGAGCTGAAACCGTTCCGAGAAACTCTCGCTGGCCAACGCGAGCTCTCCGTTGCGATCCGGGTTCCACACCGATTCGTCGGTGGGCGGTTGCCGCCACGCGACGCGCGCCTGCTCGTGCATGAAGCGGAGACTCCCGCCGAAGAGCAGCGTCGAACCGGCAGGCAGTTGAAGCTCCACCGATTGGATCACGTTCACCGCCGCGACCGCCGGATCGGCGGCCAGTGCCTTCCAGGTTTCCGGACGGATCCGGTTCTGCGACGAGGCGCTCTGGGCCCCTTCGCTGGAGACATACAAATCCGCCATGAAGGTGCGTTCGATCCAGCCCCGCAACGTGGTGTCGAAACTTCCGACCAGAATTGCCATGGCGGCGGTCATCGACACCGCGCAGACCAGTCCGGCAATCGCCAGGCGATGTCGTCCCGTGGGACGCCGAAGATGACTCAGCGCCAGTTTCCACGTTGCTGAAAGCCCGCCCCACGAAGACAAGGCCCCCAGCAGCCACGGCGGCATCAGGCCGCCGAGTAATCCGAATCCCAACAGCCACGCAAGGGCGGTGACGTACGCGGCAGCAGAGATTCGCGATCCCCCCGCGAGGCGCACCGCGGGCAGAAGCGCCATCAAAGCTCCCATGCCCAGCAACCCCAGCGCCACGGGCATCACCCATCGCGGCGCAACCCCTCCCGTTTGCGCGCGTCCCCGTCCCATCAGCTGTGCCGGCGGCGTGGCGGCGGCCAATCTGGCGGGCCACCAGCCCGCCACCAGACTCGCCAGCACCGCAATGACGAGGGCAGCCGCCGATTCGACCGGATCCAGCGCGGCGGACCGCACCGCCGTCGCGTAATACAGCGAGTTCACCGTCTGCCCCACCGCACGCACCGCCGACTGCGCCCCGATCCAGCCGAGCAGGATACCCAGCAGGCCGCCGACGATTCCGAGCACCGCGGCCTCGAGCAGCCACGCCCGTCGAATGCGCTCCGGTTCGATGCCCAGCGACCGCAGGATTGCAATCTCCTCGCGCCGCCGCACCACCGCGCCATCCAGGGCCTGGAACACGAGTAGCAATCCCACCAGCAGGGCCAGCAGTGAGAGAATGCTAAGATTCAATCGAAACGCCTGGGTCATGGTGGCCGCATTTTCCCGGCGCTCGGCGGAAGTGCCGATCACCCATCGTCCCCGTGAGAGCGATTGAAGCTCCTGCCGCAGTGTCGCCAGTCGTCGTGCGTGATCCGGACCCGCTGGCAGGACGAACTCGACGCGATCCAACCGGCCGGCCCGGCCCAGCAGCGTTTGCAGCGCGGGCAGATCCATGAGTAACAAGCTCGCCGGCACGCGGGGGCCTGACTGGGCTTCGGGAATCGTGCCCGCCACCTGGAGCTCCACCACCTGTTCCTGAACCATCAGACGCATCGTGGTTGATTTCAACGAGCGCCCCAGCGTCGACGAAACCAGCACGGCCCGCGGATCGCGGAAGCGCTCCCAGAACCCGGTGTTGGTCGAGGTGTTCGCCGTCGTCGAATTCCCCATCGACGCCATGCCCGCCTCCGCAATCCGTTCCGCGCCCCGCGCCGCGACCAGATTCTGGATCGCGATCCAATCCACCCCAAGCAACTGAAACGCAGGACGCCCGCCCGCCGCCCCGGATCCGCCGCTGCCCGGCTCCACGGCCCCGCCTTCCACAATGGGAATCCAATGGACCGGCGTGTCCGGAAACGTCGCCCGAAGTTCGGCGAGCACCGATTCCGGAAGGCTGCCCGCCGGTGCAGACAGGATCCCGTCACTCTCAGCCGTCACCACGTCGGCAAAGTTCTGGAAGCTGGCAACCGCCGCGCGGTTGGCCAGTCGGATGGCAAGAAACACCGCCACTCCAAGGGCCAGCGTGAGGATCAACAACGCGGTCGACCATGGCGCAGCGCAGGCGTGACGCCAGGTGATCCGCCGCCAGAGCAGTCGCTGAATTCCGGGAACACGGTCTCGACTCATGCAGTCGGCTCCCCCTGCTCCGCGCCCGACTCGATCACGCCGTCGCGCAGACGGATTTCCCGATGACAAATGGCGGCGGCCTCGGCGCTGTGGGTGACCAGCACCATGGCGGTGCCCGTTTCATCGCTCAAGGCGCGCAGCAACTGCAGCACGCGCTCGCCGTTGCGCGAATCCAGGTTCCCGGTGGGTTCATCCGCGAGCAACAACCGCGGCCGATGCACCAGGGCGCGGGCGATGGCCACGCGCTGCATCTCACCGCCCGAAAGTTCCCCCGGCAGCGCGTCCGCGCGTCCGGCCACTCCGACGCGCTCCAGCAACGCGGCGACCCGTTCACGTCGTTCGACCGACGAAACCCCGAGCAACTGCAGCGGCAGTTCCACGTTTTCGGCGGCGGTGAGGGTTGGAAGCAGATGAAAGAATTGGAACACCGTCCCGATGCACTGGCGTCGCAGCAGCGCGAGCGCGTCGGCATCCAGGTCCCCGAGCGAGCGTCCCTCGAACTCAATGCGACCCGCCCGGGGCCGGTCCACGCCGCCGAGGAGATTCAAGAGCGTCGTCTTCCCCGACCCCGACGGCCCGGTCAGTGCCACCCGCTCCCCGGTCCGAACCGTCAAGGACACACCGGCCAACACGCCGCGTTCACCATAGGCATGGTGCACGGCGGTTGCCTGAAGCAGGACGTGAGGAGGGACAAACGCGGCCATCTTCCCAACACCATGGCTCAAATCCAAGGAAGGCCAAGCCCTGCCGAACTGCGTGACTGAGGTTGCACTTTTCGAACCAGCGCTTGCCGCCCATTGGTGGCGAAGATTTCCGAGACATCTCTCGCTTTATGCGGTGCGGCAAAACCAATCTCGATTTCGTATCATGGAACCACCGATTCGTCTTCAATCCACCGACCCGGCGCAGTCCTGCTTTGGATTTTCGGCGGGTGTGTCGGGAGACACACTCGTCGTCGGATCCTTTGGAAAAGCCAGCGGCGATGCGGCGAATCAGTCCGGCTCCATTCAGGTGTTTGTTCAAATCGATGGAGCCTGGTCTCAGCAGGCATGTCTGAAATCCAGCCAGGCCACGGCCGAGTTCGACTGGGGATATGTGCTCGCGATCTCCGAAGGAACCATTGCCGTCTGTAGCCCC
>CANGMO010000039.1 GCA_947454295.1 Verrucomicrobiota bacterium
CGGCGCGCAGCGTGGCACCCAGCAGCATCAGCATTTCGCCCAGGTTTTGAAACATGTCAGGAAACGCGCGAGGCGCGGTCAAAGCAGACGGATGCGAGAGTGGCGGAGCCCGCCCCGGTGTCAAAGCGGGACAAGGCCCCAAGGCGGACCGATCCGCCAACGGTCGTGAGTGGGCGGGAACGCATCACGGCTTTTTCTCCGGAGCCGCCGGCGTCTGCGCGGGCGACTTGGGTTTGGGAAACGACTGCCACAGGAAGCGCCAGTGCACCCCGTCGTTGTCGTGGCGGGTGCGAACCGCGCCAAACAGGAACGAATGCCGCGCCTCGCCCGGCTGGGCGTCGCGACGCCACAGATTCCAGAGCAGCGACCGGCTTTCGCGGCGGGTCTTGGGGTTGAACTCGGCCCGATACAGGGACCAGAGCGGCGCCCAGCTGCGTTCGATGGACTTGTTGCCCGGGATCACGCCCTCGGTGACCGCCAGCACCTGCAGCCGCTCCCGGCCGTCAAGGTCGTGGAAATAGGTGAAGAACGGCCACAGATCGAGTTTGCGCCGGTAGTCGCCGGTCACCGGGTTGGCCAGGCGGGTGTCGGAATACGGGAACCAAAAGATCCGGGTGCGTTCCCGTTCGATCTCCGGCGTCTTCACCAGCCGATGTGTGTAGAGCGGCCACAGGAGGAAGTCGCTCTGGATCGCCTCGTTCGTCGCCTTGCCCCACAGCGGCCAGACGCGGTTGGCGTGTTTGCCCTCACCGCGAGCCCAGCCCAGGAAGGGAAACGGCAGCCCCCATTCCTCAAAGCGGTTCTCCCGATCCACGGTGTGGGTGAAGAACGGCCAGAGCAGCGTCGTGTTGTCCCGTGCGGGAGAGCGTTGAACGCTGTAGAGCGGAATCAGAATACGGCGCTTCTCGACATTGGTGGTGCCGAGGTTCAGCGACTCGTGGTGGAAGAATGGAAAGGCGGCGAACCACTTGTCGTACCCCGGGATCACCTCCGGATCGCCGGTGAGGAGATTGGTGCGGGTGAGCGGGGCCCGCGTTTCGTGACCGGCCACGGGCAGCAGTTGCCATCCCTTTACGCCGCCGCCGTGACGGAAATGGATGAAGGGAAAGAGGTAGTTGTCGGTCTCCATCGCCCCCTTGCGGGACCAGACATACAGCGGTGCCGCCACAAAGCGGACCTCGTCGCGAAACAGATGGTTCTGAAAATGTCCGTAGAACGGCAGCAGCGACCAGTAGTCGTTGGTGTGCTGGGTCGAGGTTTGGGAAAAGAAGAAGGGAAACAGGTTCCGGCGCCGCTTCACCTCGCCGTCCAGTGAGGTGCCACCGTGGAAGTTCAGGAACTGCGCCACGTGCAGACGCCACTCGGTCCCGTAGCGGTCATAGCTCACCGCGGGATACAGGAAGTCGAACTCCACCCGCTCGATGGACCGCTGCTCAAATCGCGATGCGAACGGGGCGATCGTCCACAGGGAGGTTTCGTGCCCGCCCACCTCCTGGGTGCTGAAGAGCGGACCCAGAAACTCCTCGCGCACGCCGTCTTCCAGCGTCAGCCCAAACTGATGGTACAGGGGACCGGCCTCGATCCAGGACTCCTGGGCGAGTGGACGCGGCACTTCCGCAGCGGAAAGCAGGCCGGTCAGAAAACCGGAGGCGATCCACAGGGCGGTAAGACAGCGTCGCATCGTCAAGGGCGGGTACAGTCAGCGACCGAAGGGCTGGACGCAAGAATCCGGGTGACTCTCCCGGCGCCAACCCAAGCCCGGAATTGACACCCCGGGTGGATTCGTGAGACTAATGACCTCTGTTCGGTATGAATTCCCTCCGCCACATCGCGGTAACCGCCATCACCCAGCGCCTCCAGAAAGGCGCTGCAATGGCGTGCTCCTGGCATCAGGCCGGGAAGCGCACCCCGGCATGGGGCGACGTGGGAATGAGTTCCAGATAATCCAATCCAGGACCAATTTCAAAAACCCACGACCGCCCAGGCGATCGTGGGTTTTTTGCTTTTTGGCACCGCAATGACACCCAACCGCAGTTCCGATCCGTTCCGCTCTCAATCCGAAGCCATCACGACAACCACGCAACGCACCATGAACACGAAGTCCACCCACCCCCTGCGCGCCGCCGCGGCTCCCCTGGAGCCTCCCGACGCGCGGTTTGAATTTCACCCCGAGCCGCCCGCGCCGTTTACCCGGACGACCGAGTCCGACCTCGACCGCCTGAAGACCCGGCTGCTCCGGGAGCTGGTGGCCCAGGCCGCCTCCCCGTCCCTGCTGGCACCACTGCGGCGGGCCGCCAACGAAGCGGCAGCCCTCGCCTGGCTGGAGACGCATCCGTTGCTGGTGTTTCCCGAGCTCTTCCAGGAAAAGGCCCGGGCCGCCCGGCTGCGTCTGCAGCGGCAGGAGCGGATCACCGCCCGCACCGCACCGACCGAAACCCTCATGGTGGCGGAGGCAGCATGATGAGCTCCCACGGCAAGATCGCGTCTCAACATCGGTTGCCGAGGACCACGGTGTCCTGCCGGGTCGGACGTCGGGGAGGGATCTGCGTATTCCTGAAGCGCGGCACGCGTTTCCAGGGCCGCTCGCCCCTCCCCGGCGCCTGACCGCTTCAGAACTGGCAATGCGGTCAGAAATTGTTTGAACGCCCCCGGGGGCTGGGCGTCAATGAGTCCGTCCGTTTAAGGAGCGTTTTTGGTGGCGACTGCAGCCGCTGGTTCGTTCCCCGCTGGGCCCATTCGGGTCCGCAAAGGAGGTTCAGTTTGGTTGTTTGGGTTAGGCGGGTGCCGCAAGGCGCCCGCTTTTTTGTGCCGTCGTCAGGTCACGATGCGGTGAATCCACGTCGCCTCCGTCAAAAACCGCGTAGACTCCCACCCGGTCGGACCGCTAGCGTTCCGCGCCCCTTTTTTGGGGCAGAAACGATTCGATCTATGGCCAAACTTTCCGTTCGCAACCTTGAAGTCACCGGCAAACGCGTCCTCATGCGCGTGGATTACAACGTGCCGATGGAGGAGAAGGCCGGCGCGATGGTGATCAACGACGTCACCCGCATCCGGGAAACCCTCCAGACCATCCGCCTCCTGCAGTCCAAGGGCGCCCGCCTCATCCTCGCCGCCCACCTCGGCCGCCCTGATGGCAAGCGCGAACCCTCCATGAGCCTCCAGCCGGTGGCGGACAAGCTCGCCGAACTGCTGGGCAGCCCTGTGAAGTTCGTCGACGAGACCGTTGGCGAAAAAGCCGAGGCCGCCGCCAACGCGCTGGCCAACGGCGAAGTGCTCCTCCTCGAAAACGTGCGCTTTCAGGCCGAGGAAGAGGCCAATGACCCGGTGTTCTCCGCCCGTCTCGCCCGTCTTGCGGACGTGTATGTCAATGATGCCTTCGGCGCCGCGCACCGCGCGCACGCCTCCACCTGCGGCGTGGCCCGCATCCTCCGCGCCTGGGGCGGTCAGGCGGCGGCCGGCCTGCTCATGGAACGCGAGTTGAAGTTCCTCGGTGACGAGCTTGAAACCCCGGCTCGGCCGTTCGTCGTGATCCTCGGCGGCGCCAAGGTGTCGGACAAAATCAAGGTCATCGACCGCCTGCTCGAAAAGGCCGACACGGTGCTCATCGGCGGCGCCATGGCCTACACCTTCAAGCTCGCCCACGGTGGCAAGACCGGGAAGAGCCTCGTCGAGAAGGACCACACCGGCACCGCGCTCGCGGCGGAGGCCAAGGCGGCCAAGCGCGGCGTGCAGTTCCTGCTCCCCACCGACACCGTGGTGGCCGACCTCAAGGACACCGGGAAGCTCAACAAGAAGGGCAAGCCCGTGTTCGAGCCGATCAATCCTCGCGTGGTCGAGGGCGACATTCCGGACGGCACCGAGGGCTTTGACATCGGTCCCGCCACCGCGGCGACCTACGCCAAGGTGATCGCCGGCGCCAAGACGGTCCTCTGGAACGGACCCATGGGCATGTTCGAGGACGCCCGCTTCGCCGCCGGCACCCAGGCAGTCGCCCAGGCCCTCGTGGCCGCGACCCAGACCTCCGGCGCCAAGTCGATCATCGGAGGCGGTGACTCCGTGAAGGCCATCAACAAGGCCGGCCTCGGCGACAAGGTCACCTTCGCCAGCACGGGCGGCGGTGCCAGCCTCGAATTCCTGGAAGGCATTCCCCTCCCCGGCGTGTCGGCACTCAACGACGTGTAATCCCGGACGCCGGATTCAGTTCCGGCCCATCCCACGGATTCAACAACGGCCCGGCTCTCCGCCGGGCCGTTTTCGTTTCAGGGCCGGCGACAGGATGCGGGTACCCATCGCAGAGACACGCGGACGGGCGCCGATGTCACTGCGGGCCGGCTTCCTCCCGCGTGTCTCTGCGATGGAATCCCCTACCGGACGAGACGGAAGAAACGCGGGCCTTCGGTGTCTTCGAGCATGGTTCGGCGATGATCCACCTCCTCGCGCACCAGTCCCTCCGGATACGCCTCCCAAACCGCGTTCGTTCCAAAGTCGGTCGTAGATTCGAGGCGCCAGCCCGGATCGCGGGACCATGAAAGCCATTTGGCCCCATTGCGCGATTGAGCCATCAGCTGTCCGGCCGGAGGCGGTGATGGCGGCAAGACCGCCTGGATACGGGCCTGGCCTGCCGGACTGGAGGCACGCAGGAACCGGAAGGGTGCTTCCGAACCAGGGCGTGTGGCCAAACGCACCCGGTGCGTGCCTTCCGACAATCCATGCGCCAGCACCACGCGATCTCCGCGGGCCTGGGTTGAAGGACGCAGCGTGGTGGGCACCACATCCAAACCGTTGAGCACGGCAACCCACGAAGCGGTGAATCCGACGGGAATCGGTCCTCCTCCAAAGGAAACTGCCCGACCCAGCCAGTGGTCGAAAGGTTCGATCACCACCCGGCCGGACCGGGAGACAAACCGTTCCGTGCTCCGTCCCACGCCATCGTCGCCAGTCACCGAACCGGAGACGCGAAAGCTGAAGTCGATCCCGTTCGCGGCGATGTCGAACGGGGTGAAGGTCCATACCTCCTCCACCAGCGGCGCCTGCCAGCCAACGCGACTGACCGCCGGCCATTGATTGAAGTGGGCCGACGAGGGACGGGTGAACGCGTAAAGCTCCGGATGCGCAGAAGGCCGGACACCATCGACGAAGACGTCCAGATCCGCGTAGGGCGCGCGATCGAGTCCCAGCTCCACCGTCCGACCCGTGATGTCACAGACCAACTCCCCATCGCGCCACACCGGATCCCGGGTGAGATCCAGCGTGCGGACCTTCGAACCGTTCAAGGGATCCTCCCCAACGGCATCCCCGCCGGGCAGCAGGTAGGCGAGAGTGAGTTCAGCGAGCAGCTGATCCGAATCCGGAGCCGGATGGAGGCCATCCGGATTCAGCAGCGATTTTGGATCCACGTGGTTGGTCCGGCAGTAGGCCTTCCATGAATCATGGATGCGCGCCAAGCAGGCACCGGTTTGATCCGCGGCGAGCGGCAGGGAGATGTAATTTCGAAATGCCGCGTTGTCCGCGTAGTTGATGGCGTGAAGGTTGGTGATCACGTCCACCGATCCCCCGGCCAGTACGTAGTCCTGCTGCAGCAGCACCTCGGCAATGGTGGCGGTGCGCACTTCGCGGATCAGCTCCGCCATGGGAAACCCGTCACCAAACGCATGCAGAATCACCAGGTCGGGATTGCGCGGAAACACATCCGCCGGAGTGGTGCGCTCCAGGTAGGCATCGATGAATCCGGTGATCGCGCGATTCTCGAACTGAAACCGCACGGTGGGATAGGCCGCCTCAAGCCGGCTGGCCACTTCCTTCCACCAGGGCGAAAGCGTGATGGACTGACCGTAGAAGAGGATACGGACGTCGCTCGGTTGCGCCGCGGTACTGCGGGCCATGAGCGCCCGAACACGCGCCAGTCGTGCGAGCTCGTACTCCTCGGGAACAAGCGGTGCATGGGGAAGCAGATCAGCACGCGCCGCTGAAACCAGGACCAGCAACGCCAGGACACCTCTCCTCCACCCCCACGCCATTTGGAACAGTGCCGGCATTGCATGCGCCCCGTTTGCCGGCCCGCCTCAACTCAGGCGGCCCACTCCGGATGCTCCAGGAACGCGTAACAGAGCATATGCAGAATGTGCATCTGCACGTCCTCGACACGGCCGTAGTGGGTGTCGCCGATCACCACTACCTGATCCGCGAGTTCCGCCAGGCGGCCGCGCTTCGCACCGACCAGCGCGATCGTCTTCACCCCGTTCTGCTTCGCCCATTCAAAGGCCTTTACCAGGTTGGGGGAGTTGCCGCTGACGCTGGCCGTGATGACGAGGTCGCCGCGGCGGGCGTAGTTCTGCAGCTGGCGGAGGAAGATGTCGTCGTAGCTGTAGTCATTGCCCAGCGCGGTGATCCAGGGCGTGTTGTCGGTCAGCGACAACACCCGGATGCGGCGGGGCAGCTTGTCGCTGGCGCCCTTGCCCAGATCCACCGCGAAGTGGCTGGCATTGGCGGCGCTTCCGCCGTTTCCGATGGCAAAGATCTGGCCGTCGCCGCGATAGACGTCGCGAAGCGTTTCAATGAGCGGCGCCAGCTGGGCGGGCGTGATGGTGTTCAGCGCCCGCTGCTGCGCGGCGATGTACTCGGCAATCCATTGCTGCATGGCTGCAAGATGACGCAGTCAGGCACCGGCGTCGAGCCGGGAGCGCGAGGCCGCGAGAGCGAGGGCGCCCACCGGCACCGAATCCTCACCCAGCCCGGCCAGTCGCACCTCCGGTCCAGGTTGAAACGAATCCATGACAAACCGCGGCAACACCGAGGCCACAGCCCCGCGCAACGGTTCCCCCACCAGGGAGAGGCCGCCGCCCACGACGATCACCCGGGGGTGAAACAGTTGAACCGCATGCGAGAGAGCAAACGCCAGATCCTCGGCGACCTCGGCCAGAATGCGGGACGCCTGCGCATCTCCCGCGGCAACCGCCGCGGCGAGCACGCGGGCCTCGCCCCGCTGCAGAGTGCGGGTTAGTCCGGCCAGCACGCCCGCCGGCTCGCGCTGCGCGGCAGCGCGAATCCGCGCGTCCACCGCCCAGCCGGAACAGCGCTGCTCCAGAGTGGTTCCGTCGCGATCGAGCCGCAGGTGGCCGATCTCGGCCTCGCCGGGAATCGCCCCGTGGTACAGAGCCCCAGCCACCACCAGGCCGCCGCCGATGCCGCTGCCCATGTTGATCCAGAATACCGGATCGAATCCTCGTCCCGCCCCAAAGCAGGCTTCACCGAGCGCGGCCACGTTGGCGTCGTTGTCCACGTATACCGGCACACCCGCGGGAAGCATGCCGCGCAGCCAGTCTCCGAGACCGAACCCATGCCAGCCAGCCACCTGATGCGAGCATTCGATCCGACCGGTGCGCCAGTCCACCGGCCCGCCGAATCCCACCGCCACCGCGCGGGGTCGGTGTCGCTCGATGAGTTCCGGCAACGCCGCGGCAATTTGGGCGCGAATCCCCTCGCCTCCCGCGGTCGATTCCACCGCGAGACGCCGCCGGTCGAGAATCACTCCGGTTTCATCGCCCGCCACCAGCTGCAGTTTGGTTCCGCCGATTTCAATGCCGATGAACACCATGGGGAGGAAAGAAGAACGGTTGAAGGACGTGTAGGGGGCGAAGCCTGCCGCGGAACGGAATGCTTGCCAATCCCGCGCCTCGGGCTGGCCCCGAAACGCAAACAGGGCGGCCTGAGTGGCCGCCCTGTTTTGAAACCGCGTGTCGAACGGAAGCCGATCAGGCCTCGCCGACCTGGAAGCGGACGAAGCCGCGGACGGTGATCTCGTCGCCGAGAGCCTTGCCGACCGAGGCGATGTGCGCCTTCACGGTGAGATCGGGATTCTTCACGAAGCCCTGCTCCACGAGGCAGATGCCCTGGAGGAACTTGTCGATCTTGCCCTTGAGGATGTTCTCCATCGCGGCAGCCGGCTTGCCCTTGAGGGCGTCCGACTGGGCGGCGATTTCGCGCTCCTTCTGGATCAGCTCGGCAGGCACCTGCTCGCGGCTGACCGCGGTCGGGTGGGCTGCGGCGATCTGGAGGGTGATGTCGCGGACGAGCTGCTTGAAGTCCTCGGTCGCGGCGGTGCCTTCCTTGCCGGCGCCGACTTCGACGAGCACGCCCACCTTGCCACCGGTGTGGATGTAGGCGGCGACGAGGCCATTGCCCTGCACTTCGAGGCGGGCATGACGGCGAACCTGGATGTTCTCGCCGATCTTGGCGACCAGCGCGACGCGGTCGGACTCGAGATCCACGCCCGGCTGGGATGCGATCTTGCGGGCGAGTTCGTCGCAGGCGGCCTTGAAGCCGTCGTTGCGGGCCACGAAGTCGGTTTCGCAGTTGATCTCAACCAGCACGCCCACGCGGGCGCCAGGCAGGACGGCCTGGGCAATCAGGCCTTCCTTCGCCTCGCGGTCCGCCTTCTTGGCGGCGCTGGCGGCGCCCTTCTTGCGGAGGATGTCCACGGCGCCGTCGAGGTCACCGTTCGATTCCACCAGGGCGTTCTTGCAGGCCATCAGGCCGGCGTTGGTCATTTCACGGAGCTTGCCCACGAGGGCGGGAGTGATTTCAGCCATGGGAACAGAAAAAAAGAAATTGAGTGCGAAAGCGGGAGGAGTTCGGGGCGCCGCGATCCAATTGGACCACGGCGCCCCGGAACGGAATCAACGGCTCAGGCAGCCACAGGAGCCGGCGCGGCGGCAGGCACCTCGGCGGCAGGAGCGGGGGCAGCCTCAGGAGCGGCCACCTTGCGCGACTTCTTGGCCTCGAACTCGGCGCGGGCCGTGCTGATCGAGTCCGTGATCGCGGTGAGAATGAGCTTCACCGAGCGGATCGCGTCGTCGTTGCCGACGATTGGATAATCCACGAGGTCGGGATCGCAGTTCGTGTCGACGATCGCCACGATGGGGATCTTGAGGCGGCGGGCCTCGGCGACAGCGTTGTGCTCGCGCTTCACGTCCACGATGAACATCGCGTCCGGCTGCGTGTCCATGCCGCGGAGACCGTCGAGATTCTTGAACAACCGCGCATGCTCGCGGCGGATCATCGACTGCTCCTGCTTCACGTACTGGTTGATCGAGCCATCCTTTTCCATGGCCTCGATCTCCTTCATGCGCTTCATGGAGCGCTTGACGGTCTTGAGATTGGTCAGCGTGCCGCCGAGCCAGCGCTCGGTGACGTGGAGCTGGCCGGAGTTCTTCGCGGCTTCCTTCACCGCCTCCTGGGCCTGCTTCTTGGTGCCCACGAACAGGATCTGGCCACCCTTGCCGGCCATCTGGCTGACATAGGTGCAGGCCGCTTCCAACTGGGGAAGGGTCTTGCTGAGATCGATGACGTGGATGCCGTTGCGGGCCTCGAAGATGAACTTCTTCATCTTCGGGTTCCAACGACGGGTCTGATGTCCGAAGTGAACGCCTGCCTCGAGGAGTTCCTTGATGCCGATGCTGCTCATGCGACTAGTTGCACTTCCAATGGTTGCGGCACGAACCGGGTCGTGACCCGGGTGCCATCCGGCGGAAGATCCGGATTGGTTTCGATGTGGTTGTGGTCGCCCGACACACACGTGCCGGTACGTCTATAGACCGTTCAACTCCCTGCCGGTCGACCCGTCAGGGAAAGGCGAGCCTCTCAAAGCGGGGATTTGAGGGCAATGGCTAATTTTCCGGCTCTATGCAGCCCATTTCAGGCCTCTCATTCGGCGGGAGATTTAGAAAAATTGGACGCCTGCTGGCTTCGATCGAAGTGTTTCCCGAGGCCAGCCACAAGGATCCATGAACTTCTCCCTCTCCGTTCGCAGGTTCGTCATCCCGGGATTCATCCTCGCGCTGATGGTCATGGTGGGCGGATTCCTTCTGACACAAAAGCTGCGAGAGCGCGCCCGCGCCCGGGCAACCCTGGAGCGATTCAAGGGGGAAGCGCAGCGATGGGACCCGGAATTCCCCCGGCAGACGAACCTGCAATCGACGATCGATCGGCTCAGGGCGTTGGGCGGCGAGGTCGTGCATCCCATGATTGAGGATCTCGAGTACGATCCCGCCTACGTTCGCTTGCTCCGAAAGGTTCCCTTCCTTCAGCAATTCAGCCTGCTCGGGGATACTTCCTTCAATCGGCTGATGGCTGCCGGATACCTCGGGTTGCTGGGGCCTCAAGCAGCCCCGGCCATCGAGCCCCTGATCGATCACCTCTCCGATTCCAATCCTGGCGTTAGGTTCGAATCCGCCCGGGCGTTGGGGAGAATTGCCGGGAACCATGCACACGCCCGCGCCGCGCTGACTGTGCGGCTCCAGGGATCGGATGCCCAGCTTGCCTACGCGGCCGCGGTGGCCCTCTGGCAGATGAATCCCGATGACGAGGGGCTGCGGAAGCGGATTGAGGCCTTCATGGGGACCGCATCCATCGAGGACACGTCGCGCCTGTTTCTGGATCTGGGACCGGCCGGGCGGATTTTTACGGTGCCGCTTCAACGGCGTCTGCAAGGGGTTCCCGTCGACAACAACCGGATTCTTGCAGACTTTATTTTGTGGCAATGGACCGGCGACAAACAACCAGCGCTTCGCGATCTGGACTTCGTGGCGACCGCACTCCCGGGCAGCCTCGCGACACCCGTCAGCGGGAAGTCCGATCCCGCCATCGTTATTCTCCACGCAGCCCAGATCCTCGACGGGGATCCGTCATTCCGCAACCGATTGAAACCCCTGCTGGAAATTATCATCGAACGCTCTGCCGGAGGAAAGCGGCCCGCCGCCGAACAGGGACTCAAACACCTGAACCTCGTCGATCAACACGAGGCCAAATCCGTCCGGCAGGCGCAGTTGCCGGGCCACCCGTAGCCGCCGACGGGAGGCGGCAAATCGCGCGCCGCCCCACGCAACTCGTCCCGCACCGTCTCGAACCCCCACCACGTGTCGGTAGGCCGAACCTCCCGGTGAGCCGGGAACAAGGACGCGTTCCTGTTCACCCCACAGCGTCC
>CANGMO010000040.1 GCA_947454295.1 Verrucomicrobiota bacterium
GAAGAGCTGAAGAGCTGAAACGTTGAAGCGTGTCGTTTCAGCACAGGCTCACCGCCAGTTCCCCTCTTAATCCTGCTCTTAATCTTAATCGTAATCGCACTCTCTTCCTCTGCTGAAATCCCTCCCGGGGCTCCGGGGGCCAAGTTGAAGGGTGATAGAATTGAATCGTAGAAACGAACGATTCCGGGATTCCGCCTCTGCCGTCCCTCCTGGACTCCCCCAAGCCACACGCACGGAGACCCCGGCCTGAAGGCCCAGGCGATTCTCAAGTGGCGGATGAAGCGTGGGGCGGTGCTCATTCGGCGCCCGCCCCCTTCAACGCTTCATCGCCCTATCCCTTCAACCGACGCTCCCAGCCTCTTCGCGTCTTTGCTTCTTCGCGGTTCAATTCCTCCCCCCCGAATTCCACGTTGCCTTCGGATCTCGCGCCGCTTCCATTCGGTCAGCCGCCACCGCTATCTTCGCGACACATGATTCATCCGACCGCCATCGTCTTCACGGGCGCCAAGCTGGGGCCCGGCACCACGGTCGGCCCGTATTCAGTTATCGGGGAACATGTGGTTGTCGGCGCCCGCTGCCGCATCGAGTCCAACGTCCAGCTGACCGGTCACAGCACCATCGGCGATGACAACCGCTTTCACAGCGGCGCGGTCATTGGCGACGCCCCCCAGGACTTCAAATACGCCGGAGCGCCGACCCGGCTCCGCATCGGAAACGGCAACACCTTTCGCGAGCACGTCACGGTCAATCGCTCCAACAAGCTCGAGGAAGACACGATCCTCGGCGATGGCAACTTCCTCATGGCCGGCAGTCACGTGGGGCACAACTCCGTGCTGGGCAATCAGAACATCCTCGCCAACGGTGCGCTGCTCGCCGGTCATGTGGTGCTGACCGACCGGGCCTTTGTCTCGGGCAACTGCCTCGTCCATCAGTTCTGCCGCATTGGCCGGCTCGCGCTGATGCAGGGCGGCTCGGCGATCTCCAAGGATCTCCCGCCTTTCTGCGTGGCGCGCGGGGACAATGGCATCTGCGGGCTGAACGTGGTGGGACTCCGCCGGGCCGGTGTGACCGCCGACCAGCGACTCCGTCTTAAACGCGCCTACACCCTGCTCTTCCGATCGGGTCTCCGTCGTGAGACGGCGCTGGAAAAGGTGGAGGAGGCATTCGACGGGGAGCCGTTGATCCAGGAACTCGTCACCTTCATCCGCGCCAGCCGCCGCGGCGTCTGCGCCGACACCCGCGGAGCCGGTCGCACGCCGGACGGAGAGGACGGCGCTTCAGAACCTTGATCTGCTCGCGAAGTGTCCAACCACGGATGGACACCGAGAAACACTGATGGTGGGAGAATCCGTCTGGATTGCTGACGAGTTGGTCACCCCGAGGTGAGTTCGCTCAAATGAATCCGGTGCAACTCAAGCCGAGTGCGTCCGTGTTCCTCTGTGGTTAGATCCCCTTCTCAAACCACGCTGACGATTTTGCCGAGGATTTTCTTGGGGCCGCCGGGAAGTTCGATGCGATCGCCGGCGCGCTTGCCCATCAGCTGCTGACCGAGCGGGGAGTGCGGGGTGAGCACGAGGACTTCGCGTCGTTCGTGAGTCACTTCGGTTCCCCCTGCGGTCGGTCCGATGAAGTAGGCGGACTCGCCATCCGGGCCGGACACCACCACGTAGGCGCTGATGTCCACGGGATCCTTTTCGCCAAACGCGCGAACCTTGAGTGTCTCGTATTGAACGATGGCGGACCGCAGGTCGCCTACCACTTTGGACTGGCCCCGCGCGAGATACGACGCCTCCAGACCTCGGGTGTCGTACTTGTTCTCGGACCGGCTTTGCTCGTCGGTGGCCTCGGCGCGTGCGTTCCGGGCGGAGCGCGCATGCACCTCCACCTCCGCGTTGAGGGCGTCGACGATGCGTCGAACCAGCGTGGCTTTCTTCACAAGCGGAGGCGCAGACGGAGCCGGAGGGCTCAGTGATGCGCGGCAGCGGGCGCAGAGGCGGCGGCGGCGTGCCCGGCAACCGCGGACTGCGGGGCGAGCCCCGCGGCGGCCTGACGCGCGCCGGTGACCAGGGAGTTCGGCAGGATGCCGATGTAGAACACGCCAACGATCGAAAGCACCAGCGCCAGCCGGGTCGCCCCGCCAACGGCGATCGGGGTGAGATCCGGCACCGACTTCGGCCAGAACATCGAGCGGATGACGTTGAAGTAATAGTAGAGCGAGATCACCACACCCACGCAGGCCGCCAGCAGCGCCACGAGGAAGAAGCGCTCCGTGCCGGCGTGATTGGCCACCGCCTTCAACAGGAGGAATTTCCCGAAGAATCCGGCCATCGGCGGGATGCCCGCGAGGCTGACCACCGAGACCGTCAGGCCCGTGGCCAGGATCGGCGAACGCTGGCCCAGACCCGCGAAGACGCTGACGTCGTCGGAGCCGGCCCGGCTGCTGATCACCGCGATGACCGCAAATCCGGCGAGCACGGTGAAGATGTAGCCACCCAGGTAGGTGAGCACCGCGGTTGAACCGCTCAGGCTGACCGCGGCCATGCCGAGCAACAGATAGCCAGCGTTGGCGATCGAGCTGTAGCCCATCAGGCGCTTCACGCTGCGCTGAGGAATGGCGCAAAGGCTGCCGTAGAGAAGGGTCAACACGCCGATCACCAGGATCAGGCGGCTCCAGTGGGCGGTGATCTCGGGAACCGCGCTGAAGGCCACGCGCATCAGGAGGGCGAAACCGGCGGCCTTGGAGCCCGTCGCCAGGAAGGCGGTCGTGAGCGGCGGTGCGCCCTGGTAAACATCCGGCGCCCACATCTGGAACGGCACCGCGGCCACCTTGAAGCCCAATCCCACCAGGGTGAGCGCCAGGCCAATGAGGAAGACCGGCGACTTGCCAAGTTCCGCCTGGTGGGCGGCGATCTCATAGAAATTCGTAGTTCCGGCGGAGCCGAATATCAGCGCGATGCCGAACACCATGAACGCCGAGGCGAGCGCTCCCATGATGAGGTACTTCACGCCCGCTTCCAGCGATCCGCTGCGCGTGCGGTCATAGCTGACCAGCACGAAGAACGTGACGGTGATCAGCTCGAGCGCCACGAACATCAGCACAAAGTCGTTGGCCGAGGCGGCAAACAGCATGCCGACGGTGGCAAACAGGATCAGCGCGCAGTACTCGGCATACCCCTTGATCGTGTCGGAGAGATCGACAGTCAGGAGCAGCACCACGAGGGCGGCCAGGAGGAAGAATCCCTTGAAGTAGTTGGACAGGGCATCCACCACGAACATGCCACCAAACGCGGTGCCGTCGGCGGGTGCGCCGGAGCCGATCGCGTAGGTGAGCAGCACGCCGGCGCCGGTGGCGGCGGCATAGCCCAGCAACTTGCGGGCGGAGGCGGGAATCCAGAGATCGGCCAGGAGCACGGTCACACCCAGCAGGGTGACCAGGATCTCAAGGCTCAGCAGCGAGTAGTTCATCGCGGGACGGTGGGAAAAGGGATTAGTGGGCGGCGTGCGCGGTGGCCGCCACGGTCGCAGGGGCGGAGATGCTCTTGACCAAGGCGATCCGCTCGGCGGACGGCGCAATGCGATCGGAGAGCGAGCCCGGGTTGATGCCGAAATAGAGCAGCGCGGCGAGCAGCACGAGGAACGGCACCCGGCGCCAAGGGCCGGCATCGCCACCCTGGATCGAACCATCGCGGAGCGGGCCGTGGAGGAGATCGCGGATGGCGCGCAGCATGTACACACCCCCGATTAGCAATCCGCCCCAGGCGGCCAGGATCACGAAGATCGGAAAGCTCTTCCAGGCGCCGAACAGCACGGTGAGTTCACCGGGGAAATTGGCGAAGCCCGGAACGCCGCAGCCTGCGAGAAAGGCCATTACCAGGGCGCCGCCGACAAACGGCAGCGTCTTGAGCAGGCCGCCCAGCTTGTCGATGTCGGAGGTGCCGGTGACCTTGGTCAGATGGCCGGCAAGACCGAAGCTCAGGGCGGCGAGAAGACCGTGGGCCACCATGATCAGCACCACGCCGGTGACGCCGATGACGTTGGCCGCGGCCAGGCCGAGGAAACAGAAGCCCATGTGGGCGAGGCTCGAATTGCCCAGCAGGAGGAAAAGGTCGCGCTGACGCAACGCCACCCAGCCGCAGTAGAGCACATTGCCCATGGCCAGCACGGCGAGCGGCGTGGCCCAGTGATTCATGGCCGCCGGGCAGAACGGCAGGGCCACGCGCAGGAGCACGTAGAGGCCCACCTTCTTCAGAACGCCGGCGTGCATCATCGCGGTGGCGGAAGGCGCCGCGGCATAGCCGGGGGCCGCCCAAGAGTGGAACGGAAACAGACCCACCAGAGTGCCGAAGCCAACCAGGAGCAGCGGCAGGATGAGATTCTGTGAATGGCCGGACAGTGGCTTCTCGGCGAGCCACGCCTTGAGGGTGACCCAGTCGAGGGTGTTGGCGCCCGACTGCGAATAGAGCAGCGCCAGTCCGCTCAGGCCGATCAACGCACCCAGCGTCAAATACAGCGTGATCTGGAAGGTGGCGTAGTTCCGGTTTTCACCGCGCCCCCAGACGCCCATCATGATGAAGGTGGGCACCAGCGCGAGTTCGTTGAAGAAGTAGAGGAAGAACAAGTCGAGCGACAGGAAGGCGCCGAGGGCACCGCCGGTCATGACCAGGAGCAGGATGTAGAACAGCTTCGGCTGCTTCTCGATGTCCCAGGAGACGCAGGTGGCAGCAAACGCCACGAGGCTGGCCATCAGCACGAGACCGATGTTCACGCCGTCCACACCGAGGTGAAATCCGAAGCCGGCCGCGGGAACCCAGGCGGCCTGCTCCTCGAACTGCATGCCGGCAATGCCGGGCTGGAAGGCGGCGAACACGCTTACCGCGCCGAGGGCGGTGATGGCGGTGGTCACCAGGGCGATGAACCGGTGCACCACCCGATAGTTGCCCGGGACGAGCAGCACGAGCAGCGCGCCGGCGAACGGGGTCAGCAGGAGTTGGGAGAGGGACATGGTCGGGGAAGGCGCTTGGTCTTACTTCGTGGCTACGAACACCACCACGGCAACGCCCGCGGCGAACAGGAAGGTGTAGGTCTGCAGGTTTCCGGTTTGGAGGAGACGCAAGGCGCGTCCGGCCAGCTCGACGGATCCGTGGGCCCCGCGGATGCCCAGGCCGGACACCACCCAGCGGTCCACGGCGGCCGCGAGACGTCCCACCATGTCGTGCATGGGCACGAAAATGGCCTCGTAAACCTCATCAAAGTAGAAACGGTTCCGCATTGCGCGGCTCAGCAAACCGAGACGCTCGGGAAGCGGATCCGTGGTGGCGCCCCAGTAGATGCCAAAGGCAGCGGTCACGCCAAAGATCAAGGATCCGGTGCCAAACACGGCTGCCAGCGGCGCATGATTGAACGGCCCGAACAAGCCGCCGCCCTCATGGGCGTGGAAATGCGGGTTGAAGTGCGCGGAGAGGAAGTCACCCAGGCCGAACCACGCGACGGCGATGCTCGGGATCGCCAGCGCAATCAGCGGCCAGGTCATGGCCATCGGCGCCTCGTGCGCATGACGTGCGGCGTCGGTGCGGGGTTTGCCGAAGAAGGCCACGATGACCAGTCGCAACATGTAGAACGGCGTGAAAGCCGCCACCAGCACTCCCAGGCCGAAAAGCACCGGATGTCCGCCGTCGAGCGCGGCCACCAGGATGGCGTCCTTGGAGTAGAAGCCGGAGGTCAGGATCGGCACACCCGCGAGCGCGGCGGTGCCAATGGCGAAGGTGCGGAAGGTCACCGGCAGACGGTGCCAGAGTCCACCCATCTTCCAGATGTCCTGCTCATGGTGGCAGGCGTGGATCACGGCGCCGGCTCCGAGGAACAGCAGCGCCTTGAAGCCTGCGTGCGTGGTGAGGTGGTACATCGCCGCATCGGGGCCGCCGCAACCGACCGCCATCACCATGTAGCCGAGCTGCGATAGCGTGGAATAGGCGAGGATGCGCTTGATGTCGTCCTGTTGGAAGGCGATGAGCGCGGCCAGCAGGGCGGTGAATCCGCCGATGATGGCAATGATGTCGAGCGCCGTGATGTCCCCGAGGAACCACAGGTGCGCCGGCCAGGCTCCGGGCGCCTGGAAGAGCACGTACGACCGGCAGAGCATGTAGACGCCGGCCGCCACCATGGTCGCCGCGTGGATGAGCGCCGACACCGGAGTCGGGCCTTCCATCGCGTCCGGGAGCCAGACGTGCAGCGGGAACTGGGCGCTCTTGCCCATCGCGCCACAGAAGATCAGCAGACCAGCGATCGAGGCGAGGCCACCGAGCGCAGTCGGATTGCCGCCAAGCGCATTGCCAATCTCGGTGAAGGACACACTGCCCGTTGCGCTCCACACCACCAGGATTCCCAGCAGGAATCCGAAGTCGCCCAGACGGTTGGTAAGAAAGGCCTTCTTGGCCGCGTCGGCCGCCGAGGGCTTTTCAAACCAGAAGCCGATCAGCAGGTAGCTGGACACACCAACCAGTTCCCAAAAGACAAACATCATCACCAGGTTGTCGGCGAGCACGATGCCCAGCATCGAGAAGGTGAACAGGCTGATGCTGCCGAAGTAGCGGCTGAGACCGGGATCCCCGTGCAGGTAGGCAGTGCTGTAGATCTGCACCAGGGCCGATACGCCGGTCACGATGACCAGCATCAGCACCGACAAACGGTCCACGGCGAGACCGAGGTCCACGTTCAGGGACCCCACGTGGATCCAGGAGAATGGCGACGGCGACGACGCATAGCCGCCCAGGCCAAAGGCGAGGAACAGGGCCACGCTCAGGATGAACGCGGTCACAGTCGCGCTGATGGACAGCGTGGACGACAGGAATGGGCTGCGGCGCACGCCAAAGGCGATGCCGGCGGCGGCGATAAGCGGCAGCAGGAGGATGAACCAGGCCAGATCTTCGGGCCGGGAGCTGAACGCCGACGAGGCGGCGACGGCGTGTTGGGCGGCGTGTGCGTCCATTGCGGGCGGTCGGGTCAGTATTTGAGACGGGTCAGATCCTCGACATGGGCGGACTGACGCTTGCGGTAGAGGGCGACGATGAGGGCGAGACCAACGGCCACTTCGGCCGCCGCCACGGTGATGATGAAGAACACCATCACCTGCCCGTTGAGGTTGTTGTTAAAGCGGGAGAAGGCCACCAGCGCGAGGTTCGCGGCGTTCAGCATGAGCTCGAGGCTCATGTAGATGACCAGCAGGCTCCGCCGGGCGAGCACGCCGAACAGCCCGAGGCTGAACAGCAGACCGCTGACGATCAGGTAGTGGTGAAGGCCGGGAATCATGACTCGGAGATCGGGGATCGAAGTTCGGAGATCGGGAGCAGCATGGTTACTTCAGTTCCTTCCGGCTGAGCAGAATGACGCCCACCATGGCGACCAGCAGCAGAATCGAAAGCACCTCGAAGGGCAGCAAATACTGGGTGAACAGGATGCGTCCCAGGGACCGGGTGGCGCCCTCGGCGGCGGCCACCTTGGCGAGCGGCTGTGCGTGCCAGAGCGCGCGGGTCAGGATGCCGGCGATCGTACCGACCGCGATCGCACCGATGCCCACGGCTGCGCCGTTGAGCTTGCGCCGCTCCTCTTCACGGAGATCGAGCAGCATGATCACAAACAGGAACAATACCATGACGGCGCCCGCGTAAACGAGCACCTGGACGGCAGCCAGGAAGAAGGCGTGAAGCAGCACGTACAGTCCGGCCATCGAGATGATGGTGAGCACCAGGAACATGGCGCTCGTGACCGGATTGCGGCTCAGCGGATTGGCCACGCAGAGGAAGCCGCACAACAGCGTCAATCCCGCGAAGGCGTAGAACAGAATGTCTTGAAGCTCGGGCATGGGTGAAAACCGGTTCTGGGCCTCAGTGCGTGTCGACAGGGAAGGACTCCTGGGCCTCAGCCTCTTCCAGCTTGTGCTTCCACTTCTGGATGCCGGCGTGGGTGCCGCCCAGCTTCAGAAGTTTTTCTTTGTTAAAGACCATCTCCTGCCGCGAGGTGCCGGTCAGCGAATAGTCCTTCTGGAGGAAGATCGCCTCCTCCGGGCAGACCTCCTGGCACAGGCCGCAGAAGATGCAGCGCAGCATGTTGATCTCGAACTCGCGCGGCATCTTTTCCGCGTTTGCACGATCGGCCTGCTGAGCCTCGGGTCCGGGAGGTGTGATGCGGATGGCCTTGGGCGGGCAGACGAATTCGCAGAGCTGGCAGCTCACGCACTTGGTGGCGCCCTCCTGGTCCTTCACCAGATAGGGAGCGCCACGATAGCCCTCGGGAACGACCCACTTCTGCTCGGGGTATTCCATCGTGATGGGCTTGTTCCCAAGGAACGGCGCCGTGCGCTTGAAGTGTTTCCACGTCACGCCGAGGCCGCCGAGGATCGACGGGATGTACGACCGCTCCCAGGCGGACAGAGGCTTGCGTTCAACGACCTTGGTGCTCATGGGGATTAGCGGTTCACGAAGGCGACGACGAGGGCGGTCACGAGAATGTTGGCGAGGGCGAGCGGAATGAACCGGCGCCAGCCCAAGTCCATTAGTTGATCGTAGCGGAACCGCGGGAACATCCAGCGGACCCAGATGAACATCACCATGAAGACGACCATCTTTGCCACGAAGATTCCGATGTGCAGCAGTCCGCCGAGGAGACCGGACGCCGGCTCACCGATGAACGGCAGCGTCCACCCTCCAAAGAACAGCGTCACCATCATCGCCGAGCTGGCGATCATGTTGGCGTACTCACCGAGAAAGAAGAGGGCGAACTTCATCGAGCTGTACTCGGTGTGATAGCCACCCACGAGTTCCGACTCGGACTCGGGAAGATCGAACGGCAGGCGATTTGTTTCCGCGAAGGCGGCGACCAGGAAGATCACGAAGGCCAGGGGCTGCTTGAAGACCAGCCAGCCGCCGTGGGCCTGATACTCGATGACCTTGGAGAGGTTCAGATCCCCGACGAGCAGGAACACCGACACCACGCTCATGCCCATGGCGATCTCGTAGGAGATCATCTGCGCAGTGGAGCGAATGCCGCCGAGGAACGGATACTTGGAGTTGGCCGCATAGCCGGCGAGCACGATGCCGTACACGCCCAGCGACACGATGCCGAAGGTGTACAGGATGCCGACGTCGAGGTCGGCAATGACCATCTTGTTGCCCGGGTTGCCCAGCGTGGACCCGAACGGAATGACGGCCAGCGTCATGAAGGCCGGAATCACCGCAATCGCCGGTGCCAGCCAGAAGTAGGCGAGACGGACGTAGCTCGGAGTGAAGTCCTCCTTGAGCAGGAATTTGAGACCGTCGGCCGCCGGCTGGAAGATGCCGAGGCGCGTGAGGAAGGGTCCGAGGATGGGAATGAACTGAGCCGCCGGAGGCGCGGTGCGGTTCGGGCCCACACGGTCCTGAATCCAGGCCGAAACCTTGCGCTCCACGAGCACCGAGTAGGCCACGAAGGACATCGTCACGCCGAAGACCACGGCGATCTTCACGATGCTGAACAGGACGAACTGGACCGAAGGGTCGAGATTTTGAAGGAAGTCCATTGCGTCTCGGGATCAGAGGGAAAGGGTGACACCGGTATCGCCCACCGCGGCCCACTGGACCCCAGCGAAGGCCGGAATCTCAGAGGACATGCGGTTGAACAGACCCTCGATGGTGTTGGCGCCGATCGGGCCGGCCACGGCCTCGACCAGTTCCTGGAGGAATTCAATTTCGGGCCGGGCGTCACCCGGAGCCTCGACGGCCTTGCCAAACTTCTGCAGTCGGCCCTTCACGTTCACCAAGGTTCCGCGCTTCTCGAACACGGAGGCTCCGGGCAAAAGGTGGGTCGCGGCGTTGACGGTGGCGTTGGGCAAAATGTCGCTGACCACCAGCATGTCGAGCTTCGCCAACAGCGTGGCATCAATGCCGTGCTGGGTGACGTCCTCGCCCAAAACGATCAGCGATCGGATGGTGCCCTGAGCGATGCCGTCGGCAATCTTGGGCAACTGGATCCCGGCCTCGGTGTAGGCGATGCCGGTGAGCCGGGTGCCGTTGCTGTTCGGATTGCGGTCTCCGGACACCAGCAGCCGGTCAGGTTCGCCTTCGCGGGCAATGGAATCGGTGATCGCTCCCAAACGGGCGGCGAGGCGCTTGAGGAGATAGAGCTCCTCATTGGTCTGACGCGCGCTGGCCACGATGGCCACGCTGCCCGCCGGAGCGCCCGAAAGCTTGGCGCTGATTTCCTTGAGCGCGGTGGACCAGTTCGACTTGCGGCCGCCAATGCGGACCTCGGCAAGACGATCGGGACGGGCCACCCACTTGTAATTCAGGCGGCCGGTATCGCACATCCAGGGGCCATTCACCGCGTCATTGTTGCGCGGCTCGAGGCGGTGGACGACGCCCTCACGCGACCCGACGGTGACATTGCAACCGGTGCCGCAGGACGTGCAGACGCTGGCGGTCTCCTTCAGGAACCACACCCGCATCTTGAAGCGGAAATCCTTAGAGGTCAGGGCGCCCACCGGACAGAGGTCCACGGTGTTGAGCGTGTAGTTGTTGTCGAAGGCCTTGCCAGGGAAGGCGGAGATCGTGTTGTAAGAACCGCGGTTCACGATGCCGAGGGCGTCGTCGTTGACGATGTCCTTGGTGAACCGGATGCAGCGGGTGCAAAGCACGCACCGCTCATCGTCGAGGATGATGCGCGGTCCGAGATCCACCGCCTTGGGCTTGTGAAC
>CANGMO010000041.1 GCA_947454295.1 Verrucomicrobiota bacterium
CTCGAGTGGGAAGAGGATGGGTTTGTCGTTCAGGTTCACCGCGTCGATGGTGATGGTGTTGTCGGAGGCGATATGATTGCCCTCGATGGGAAAGCTGATGAACGACTCGGGGGCGAGATTGTTGGCGAATCGCTGGCGGGCGTGGCCTTCCGGAGGGCCGATTTCCCAGCCGAGGTCGAAGGTGGCGTTGGAGCCGGCGTAGTCCGGGGTGAAGAATTTCACCCGCAGGAACATGGGATGATCCTTCAGGCGTTCGGCCGCGCCGGATTCCAATTTGATGTTCCAGCGGCGCGCCTGGCCGGGGCGGATGTACTGCATCTGGGCCAGCATCTGCTCGCGGATTTGCTTTCGGACGAACGAGCGGTCCATCCCGGCGACGGCCTGGCGGCGGATGCGTTCCTGGAACGCCTTTTCCACGGTGGGTTCAATATCGGGAATCACCTCGACCGCGGACTTGCGGGCCACGAGCACCTCTTCCTGCAGCACCATCTGCTGGGCGGGGCTGAGGCTTCCGGACTTGGCGAGCAGGAGAAAGTAAACGGTGGTGCCCGACACCACGAGCAGGCCGGCGTTGAGCATCATGATGCCCAGCCATTTCCCGAGCCAGATCTGCCAGCGAGGAACGGGCTTGGTGCAAATCAGCTGCATGGAGAAATCCTCCACCTCGCGGGCCAGCGATCCGCAAGCCAGCCAAAGGGTGGAGAATCCCAGTAGCGTGACGATCGAGCCCAGCGTGTAAGTGATGAGAATCTGCGTGAATCCCTGCGCGGACCCATCGTGCTTCACGATGGACGGCAGCAGGATGACCGAGCCCAGCAGCAGCGTTCCCAGCACCAGCACAAGCCGGTACCGGAAGGCAGCCTTGAGGGTGAGTCGCGCGACGGCGAATAGCGGTTGCATGGCGGCCGCGTCAGGGCTGGGGCTTCTTTCCACCGAGGAGGCCGGAAAGCTTCTCGTTGGCCTTGCTCAGGTCGACGGGCTTGGGGGCCTCGGCGGCGGGCGCCGTGGAGACGGCCGGTTCCGGCGCCGCGGGAGCGGGCTCGGTGCGGGTGAGTGCGGCCAGCTTACTGGTGTCCACGGCCGGAGCTGCGGGAGCGGTGGTGACCGGCGCGGCTGCCGGAGTCGCCGCAGTGGGACGGCTGAGACGGTCGAGCAGTCCTTCGTCGCGGCGCGAATCCGTCTCGGCCGATCCACGAATGAAGGCCGCCACCTGATTGCCGCTGGTGGCGCCACTGGTCTGCGCCTGGGCGCGCGCCCGTTCAACCACGCCGAGGAAGTAATTCTCCAGATTCTGCGTCGGGTTCTCGAGTCGAACTCGGTCCCCCACTTCATTGCGCAGCACTGCCAGCACCTTCTCGGTGGTTTCGCGGCTCAACACCGGCGAGGTGATGCGCACCTCGTCGGGCGCGGCGAGCAGCTCCTTGAGCGTGCCCTGGGCCTGGATCTTTCCGCCGTAGTAGATCACCACGCGATCGCAGACATCCTCGACGTCGGCGAGCAGATGGGAGCTGAGGATGACGGTCTTGCCACGTCGGGCGAGCGCGCGGATGAGGTCCTTGATCTCGCGGCAGCCGATGGGATCGAGGCCCGCGGTCGGTTCGTCGAGAATGACCAGATCCGGATCGTTGATCAGCGCCTGGGCAAGGCCGATGCGCCGCTGCATGCCCTTTGAGAATTCGCCAACCGTGCGCGTGCGTGCCTGGTTGAGACCGACCATTTCGATCAGTTCCTCAATGCGCTGGCGGCGATCGCCGGATTCGAGCGAGAAGAGATTGCCGAAGAAATCCAGGGTCTCGCCGGGATTGAGGTACTTGTAGAGGTAGCTTTCCTCGGGGAGGTAGCCGATGCGCGCCTTGGTCTTCACGTCGCGCGGCGAGGCGCCGAACACGCTGATCTGTCCCTTCGTGGGATAGAGCAGGCCGAGAAGCATTTTGATGGTCGTCGACTTGCCCGATCCGTTCGGTCCGAGCAGCCCGAACACCTCACCCCGTCGGACTTCGAAGTCCACATTGTCCACGGCGCGCGCCTTGGGGCGTCCCCAGAAATCCTTGAAGATCTTGGTGAGCCCGGCGGCCTGGATCACGACCTCCGCGCTGGCGGGCCGGGCGGACTGGGTCGGAAGCGGAACAGTGGAGGCCATGAAAAACTTCCTGTGGAGTTGGGTCGGGGCGCGTCGGGATCAGACCGGCTGCACGATCAGCGTGCGGGTTCCGGTAGCGGCGCCATCGCCGTCGGAATCGGCTGGGGCGTCGATCGCGGCCTGAACCATCGGCTCAAGTTCTTCGCCCTGGCGAACCAGACGAGCGCTGTTGAACACCACGATCAGCGCGCCGGCGTTGTGCAGGAGCGCGGCGACGATCGGATGCACGTAGCCCAGCGCACCGGCGGAAAGCACCACCACGACGAACAGGACGCCGAAGAGGAAGTTCTGGTTGATCACGTCGCGAGCCATGCGCGAGATGCGCACCAGGAAGGGCAGGCGGCGGAGGTCGCTGTTCATCAGCGCGATGGTGGCGGAGTGGATGGCCACTTCGCTGCCGGCGGCGCCCATGGCGATGCTGATGTCACCCGCGGCGAGCGCCGGCGCGTCGTTCACACCGTCCCCGACCACGGCAACGCGGTATCCCTTGGCCTTGCAGGCGCGGACGAACTCCACCTTGTCCTGCGGGAGGCACTCCGCGACCACTTCGGGAATACCGATTTCCTTGGCCACGCGATCCGCGACCGGCTTGCGGTCACCGGAGACCATCGTGATGCGGCGGATACCCGCCTCCTGCAGTCCCACGATCGCCTCGGCGGCCTCGGAGCGGGTCTGGTCCTGAAGACCCACCCAGCCGATGCACTCGGTGTTGCGGGCGATGAAGAGCAGGCTGAAGCCGGCGGTTTCGTCGAGATCGACCGACTTCACAAAGTCGCCGATGACTCCGTTGTCGCGCAGCCACGCGGCGCGACCGATGAGGATGCGGGCTCCGTCGAGCGAGGCGCTGACGCCACGGCCGGCGGTCTCACGGAAGTCCGTGACGGCAGCCATCGGCACTCCGGCCTCCTCGGCCAGCTGCACCAGCGCACGTGCGGTCGGGTGATTGGAGAATTGCTCGGTGCTCGCGGCGAGGCGGAGCAGATCGGCCGGGGTGGTGTCGCCCAGCGGGTTCAGGCGGCTCACGACCAGCTTTCCGGTGGTGAGCGTGCCGGTCTTGTCGAAGACGAAGGCGGTGATGCGGGCGGCGGCCTCCAGGTCGGAGATGTTTTTCACCAGGATGCCGAGGCGGGCCGCGGCGCTGAGGGCGGCGACCATCGCGGTCGGGGTGGCGAGAATGAACGCGCAAGGGCAGGCGCCGATGAGCACGCTGATCACGCGGTCGAGATCCTTGGTGAAGGCCCAGACCAGCGCGGCGATCACCAGCACCAGCGGCGTGTAGTAGCCGATGTACTGGTCGACGATGCGCATGAACGGCAGCTTGGTCTTTTCGGCGGCGAGGATGAGCTCGCGCACGCGGCCGAGCGTCGTGTCGGTGCCGGCGCGGCTGACTTTCACTTCGAGCGCACCGTTGAGGTTCACCGTGCCGGCGAAGACCTGCTCGCCCGGACCCTTGTCCACGGGGAGGGATTCACCGGTGATGGTGGCCTGGTTGATCGAACCCTGGCCGCTGAGGATCACGCCGTCGGCGGCAATGTTGTCGCCGGGGCGGATGCGGATGACGTCACCGATGGCCAGTTCGCTGGCTTGCACCTCTTCCTCGCGTCCGTTGACGAGGCGGCGGGCGCGGGTCGGAGTGATCTTGATGAGCGATTCGATCGAGGCGCGGGCGCCGGCGGCGGTGCGGGTCTCGATGATTTCGCCCAGCAGCATGAAGAAGGCGACAATGCCGGCGGTGCGGAAATCGCCCTTGGCCGCGCAGGCGAGAACGCCTAGGGCCACGAGCTCATTGATGCTCAGGCGGCCGAGGCGCAGATCCTTGAAGGCGACCATCAGGATCGGGTAGGCGAGAATCACGGTGCCCACCAGCGCACTGAGATCGCCCACCGTGGTCATGCCGGGAGCGAGCCATTCGACGACGAAGGCGTTCAGCACCAGGATGAGGCCGACGAGGGTCTGCCACAGCTTCACATTGGTGTGGCTGTGGTCCAGGCCGCCGTGGTCATGACCGCAATCGCAGTCGGCGTCGTGTTGATTGGACAGCAGGGAGGTGACTTGCATGGCGTTCGGAGGGGTTCGCCGTTCAGCGGGCCGGGGCGTTCGGATCCTTGCGTGCGGTGGAGACCGGCTCGCGGTTGAGATTGATGCGCAGCTCGCGGCGCTGGCCGTCGGCACGCTCGGGGATGAAGAACTTGTCCGGCGCGTTGGTGAGCACCTCGGACACGGTCGTGATGCGATAGCGCTCGCGGAACAGGCCGGGATTCCGGTCGTACGAAGCGAGCTGGTCGCGGAAGAACTTGGTTTCGGCCGCGATGGTCTGCACCAGCAGGTTGCTGGCAACCAGGCCGGTGTCGACGATGCTCTTGGCCTCGCCATCGGCGCGCCGGACGGTTTCGTCGTAGTAGCCCTGCGCTTCGCTGATCTTGCTCTGGCGGCCCTGGGTGGCCTTGACCACCTCGTTGAACGCGTCCTTCACGTACAGGGGCGCGGAGACCTCGATGTCGAGGGGCTCGAGGATGATGCCGATGTTGGCGCGCTCGACGAGCTGGGTCAGGCGGCCGCGGATGGCGTCGGTGAAGCCGGTGCGGTCGTTGTACAGGGCGGCATCCGCCGTGAAGCGGGCGCTGGCGTGGTACACCGAGTTGTTCAGCAGGTTGGCGAGCACGTTGGTGGCGTCGCGGAAATTGAACGCATAGGCCACGGGATCCGAAATGCGGTACTTCATCGTGGCCCGCACGTGCAGGATGTTGCCATCACTGGTCAGCGTGTGGCCGTCGACTCCGGGGCGAAGCGAGCCATTGGCCGCGGGCAGCACGCCGGCGGCCTCTTCCTCGGGGCTGATCGCATACCAGGCGACCGAGGAGCGGATGGACTTCGATTCCCCAGTGCGGATGCGGACGATCTCGTCGATCGGATACGGCATGGCCCAGTGGAGGCCCTGCTTGAGCAGCATCTCGGAGCCCGTGCCGCGCGGCTTGCCGAAGCGCAGCACGACGGCGACCTCGTTGGGGTTCACCGTGAACACGCACGAGAACACGAAGGCCGCGAGCAGCAGCAGCATGCAGAACCTGACGAGCAGGAAGCTGCTGCCGAGCGCCTCGGTGAGCGCCTGGCTGGACGCGTCATCGGAGGTGACCCCCGGGCTGGGGGCCAGCCGGACGGTGCCGGGGCGGGATTTCGGATCGGCCATGGGAGGAAGGGGGCTGGGGGCTCAGCGGGTGGCCGGGGTCTGCGCCTTTTCAGTGTTCAGCAGGTTCAGGGGCGGAATCTTTTCGTCGAGGATCAGCGTGGCGCGATCCTTCAGCGATTCCTTCAGCGCCTTGAGCTGCAGCAGGAACACCGCGAGATCAGGGCGCTGCTCAAACACCGCATAATCCTTGCTGGCCGCGGCCTCGGCTTCACCAAGGATCCGGAGCGCATCGGCGTCCGCCTTGGCGAGAAGTTCGTCGCGGCGGCGGTTGGCGTCGCTGCGGATCTCCAGCGCCTTGGCCTCGCCTTCGCCGTTGTACTGCTTCACCAGGCGGTCGCGCTCGGCCTTCATGCGTTCGAACACCTTGCCGGTGATCGATTCGGGAAGGCCCAGCTGCTTGATGCCCACCAGCTCGACGCTGATGCCATAGGACTCCAGGGCGGGGCCCTTGAGGACCTTCAGGATGTCCTGCTCCACGGCGTCGAACTTGACCTGCTTGGGGTCGGGCGAGACGAGGTCGCTGAAGTTGTAGCTGCCGATGACCGCGTTCTTGGCGTTGCGGACGAGGTTTTCCAGATCGCGCTCGGCCTTGATCGGATCGCCGTTGAAGCGCTCCAGGAAGGTCTTGGGCACCGCGACCTTCCAGCCAACGAACACGGTGATGATGATGTTCTTCGCGTCGCGGGTGGTGGTCTCCTCGAACTTGCGCTCGAAGTTCGAGATCCGGCTGTCGATCCGGTAGACCTGCTCAATCGGCAGCGGCAGGCGGAACTTCAGGCCGGGCTCGTTGACGAACGATCTCGAGTACTTGCCGAAGCGGGTCACCACCGCGACTTCGGTGGTTCGCACCTGGAAGCAGAAGAGCAGGGCGAGGAACATCAGCAACAGCAGCGCACCGATGAGCAGCGTGAGCGGATTCTTTTTCTTCATGGGACGTTCTGGGAAAGGGGTGTCGGTCGGGTCGGGTCGGATCGGATCAGGCTCGGGTGGGGATCACTTCTTCTGGCCGGGGTTGTCGATGCCCACGTCGAGGAGGTCCTTCGAGAGCTTGTCTTCGAGGTTGAGGATGATGACGTCGCTGGTGTTGGTGGGGCCGATGACCAGCTTGCGGGCGGGGCCCACGGCCTTGGCAAAGGTGTCGAGGTAGCTGCGCTGACGGAACACCTTGGGCGCGGCGTCAAAGGCGGCCATTTGATGGACAAACTGGGCCGACTGGCCGGCCGCCACCGCGGTCTTGCGGGTGGCCGAAGCCTGGGCTTCGTTGAGCTTGCGGGCGGCATTGGCCGCGGCCATGGGCAGGGTCTCGGCGGCGTAGCCTTCGGCGCCGAGGATCTTGGCCTCCTTGAGGGAGACCGCGCCAATGACCTCCTCGTAGGCGGCGGCGACCTGGAGCTGCTTGGTGCCGACCGGAGGATGGATGTCCTGGAGTCCGACGAACACCACTTGCACGCCGAGCTTGGAGTCATCGGCGCGCTTCTGGATCGCACTCTGCAGGTCGCGCGAGGCTTCGAGGCGGCCGTAGCTCATCACCTTGTCGATGTCGACGCTGGCCATGTAGCGCACCACTTCACGGTTGGCGATGCGTTCCAGGAGTTCGCCGGCATTGGCGTGATTGTACTCCCAGGCGCGGAGGTCGGAGATGACGTACTGCACCGGAATGCTGACGCTGAGCAGGTTGATCGGCACGGTGGTATCGCCGGCGACCTGGTTGGTCTGCTGTTCGCGGCTGGCGACGAGCAGGTTGAACTCCTCCTTGTAGTGGGCGCGGGTCCACAGGAGCGTGCGTTCCTTTTCCGCCTCGGGATCGGCGACGTAGCCAACGTGGAACGAACGGAGTTCACGCGAGGGGTGGCGCACCATGGAGTCGATGGGCCAAGGCAGCTTGAAGTGGAGACCGGGCTCGCGAACGCCGTCGCCGACCGGAGAGCCAAAGCGCTCGAGGAGACCCTGTTCCCCGGGCTGGATGACCACGAAGCACGAGCACACCGCGAGGATTCCGATCCAGACCAGCACCAGCTTGGCGATGGCGCCCTCGAGAAACTTGTAGAACCAGGTTTCACTGACCTTGAACCCGAACTGGTAGTCGAGCGCGTGGGCTGCGGTGCTGAAGAGGCCGCCGCTCTGGCCGAGGAGGCCCACGATCCGGCTCTCATAGACGATGCGCGGGGCCTTGCCGCGGGTGCGGGGGCGGTAGCGCTCAAAGACCAGCGTGGCGAGGGTTTCCACCGCGATCAGCGCGGTGACTCCCACCAGCACCCAGGCCGCATAGAGATCATACTTGGGGAAGCCGAACCAGTCAGCGGCCGCGATACCCGCCGCGATGGCCGCCATGCCCGCCGCCATCAGTACCGAGGACGAACCGGGACGGAGAAGTCGGGAATCTTCCAGCTGGGCGAGGCGGGCGGAGTACTTGCCGAGGAGGAACAGCACCAGGCCGATCGCGGAGAAGGCGGCCAGCGCGAGGGTGGGATCCGGGGCGGACATCGGATCCGGATTGGCCAGCAGGTCCTTGCGGTACCACCAGACCGCGGTGACCTCGATGAGGAAGAGCAGGGCGGTGAACGCCGGCACCAGCCAGCGCTCGAACTGTTCGCGGGCGCGCCGGGCGGGGAAGGTTTCGGCGGCAGATTCGCTGAACAGGGCGGAATCATTCCGGGAGCGGGACAGGGCCTCGACTTCGAGCCGCTCGGCTTCCTCGCGGACTTCGAGCCGCATCTGGAACCAACTCACTAGCGCCACGAGGAACCCGATGCCGACCAGGACGGCGGCGATTTCCGCGGTGGCGGACTTCTCGTACCGGGCGAGCGCCAGCAGCGCGCCACTGCCGCCCAGCAGGGCGAGCAGATTCAGGAAGGCGTTCTTGGAAAGGTTGCGTTCCATCGTTCAGAGGGGGAAAGGGCCGAAAGGCGCGGTCCGCCGGACGGCCGGCAGGGGCTTGGGACGGTCGGAGAAGGCTGGGAAAACGGCGGCGGTCATGATGTGGCTCAGGAAAGCTCCCGATCTTCGAACAGTGCCAGCGCTACCGCCAAGGCTGCACTGACGTAGGTGACCAGGTACCCGGCGGCCTTCGCCACGTAGGACCAGGGAATCGACTTCTTGTCTTCGAGGGCGTCCGCCAGCCAGAACTGCTGCCAGTTCGGGATGACTGAATAGCTGACGCGCGCCCACCAGGCACCCGCATCCGCCGCTCCCTTGAAGAGATAGTCGGTCATGAGGCCGACCAAAAACACCGCGGTGCACACCGCCAGGGTGGGAATCACTTCGAGGCGCGTGGAGCATGCCAGTGCCACGCCGGCCAGCACCCAGAGGGCGAACAGGATCAGCACTCCGGCCGGAACCAGCCGCCAGTCGATGTGCGCCGCACCATCGAAGGCGCGATCGACGACCGTGAACTGGGCCACCACCCAGAGGGCCACCGTGCTCAGCACCACAAACGCGAAGGTGGCATCGGAAACAAAGGTGCGGCGCAGGAAGAAGTTGGAGAAACCGCCCACACCAAAGGCGAGCAGCCCGAATCCGATGTAGATGGCGAAGCTCAGCGTGTCCGCGTTGCCGTAGGCGTCAAACGCCATGCGGCTGGCCAGCAGCGCCGCCACCATGTTGGTGTAGGTGATCAGCAGGAGCGTCGCCGCCAGTCCGGCGTACTTGGCCAGGAGGAAGGTCATTCGCCCCACCGGCTTGGCCAGCACCGTCAGGGCGGTGCCGGAGCGAATTTCCTGGCCCACCGACGCCGACGCGCACAACACCGAGGTCAGCAGCCCCGACAGCAGGGTCACCGCCAGCGTGCTGTCCTTCACCAATTTGGGGTCATCGCCAAACCCGAAGTAGGGAACGACCGAAAGGAACACCGAAAAACAGGCCGAGCTGGTCATCAGCAGCAAATAAATTGGCTGCCGGACCAGCTCCATGAACGCGTTCGATGCGATGGCAAGAAATTGCCTCATTCAGGATTCGGTGACTGTGTGGGTGACATCATACGGTGCGCCGTTGCCGGGTCAAATGGTCAATTCGTGAATCGACCATCAGGCCCATCGGTGGGCCTCTGGCGGCAAGGGGACACTGGAGACATGGGCGGGGAGTTCATGCGAAATCCGGCGACAGGGCAAGCCTTGGCGCGGGCCGCGGCCGGGACCGCAGGTTGGGAAGCGAAGCTCAACCCTGCGGAATGAAGGCAAAAACCCCAGTCAGCGGGTGCGATCGGATGGTTTCCAAGGGTGCTTGATGCCTGCCCAGGCTAGCAGGGCCAGTCCGACTGGCGTTCCGGTAACCGAAAACGGCACCGCGGCCACGACTCCCAAGAACAGGGCCTTGGCGAGGGCCACCGGCACGGCATCGTGATGCTTTCGGCGCTGGATCCAATACACCGGCCCGAAGACTGAGGCGAAGCTCGCTGGAATCGTGAGGAACCAGTCGATCACGGCGAAGTCCGCGAAATTCCACAGAGTGTCGACCACCACCAGCAGCCCTGAGGCGGCCGGATGGAAGGGAACGCGCCCCTCCGGGACCGCGTTCCCGGCTGGCTCGACGGGCAATGCCGGTGGCGCGGGTGGCAGGATTTCCGGTGGAGTGTCGGAGGGCTTCACGCGTTCACAACCCCAGCGGCCACCCGGCCAGACGCCAGACAATGAGCAATACGGTCCAGGCGGCGATGAACACCGCCGAATAGGGAACCATGAGGCGGATCAGGGTGCCGATGCCGATGTCTGGCCGGTAGCGGCGGCAAAAAAGGACCACCAGCGGGAAGTAGGTCATCAGCGGCGTGATGACGTTGGTGCTCGATGACCCCACGCGGAATGCGGCCTGGGTGAGCTCGGGAGGGACGTCGGCAGACATCATTACCGGAACGACTACGGGTGCGAGAATGGCCCATTTGGCCGAGGCGGATCCGATGAAGAGATTCAGCGAGGTGGAAAGCAGCACCATGCCCACGATCATCACCGGCACCGGCAGATGCATCGCCTTGAGCGCCGAGGCTCCTTTCACGGCAAACAGCGCGCCCAAATTCGATTCGCGAAAGAGGTAGGTGAACTGGGCGGCGGCGAAGGCCATTACCAGGAACGAACTCATGGTGGCCAGCGAGCGGGTCATGCCGGCCACCGCGTCGCGATGCGACCGCACCGTCCCCGCGAGGCGCCCGTAAACCACACCCGGAACCAGGGCGAGGATGAAGAGCAGCGGGACGATGGACTCCATCAGCGGCGATCCGGGCGCCGTCAGGGCGCCGCCGCGTCCGCGCAGCGGGGAGGTGGCGGGGGCGGCGGCGGAAGCCAGCAGCAGCAGCAACGCAGCAATCGAGACCACGCCCCATCCTAGGGCGCGCCGCTCCTGCGGGCTCAGGGGCCGGGCCAGATCCAGGTCTGCGGCGGCCGGGGTGGCGTTGGAATCCGCC
>CANGMO010000042.1 GCA_947454295.1 Verrucomicrobiota bacterium
ATCCCGCGCGATCCCAACGGACCGCTGGCGGTGACCCTCTCGTGGATTCCGCCGTACACGCCGTTTGTGATGATGAATCGAGTGACCGCCGATCCGCCGCTGCGGGATGTCATCGGCACCTTCATCCTGATGCTGGCGTACACCGCCCTGGTGCTTTGGGGTGCGGGTCGCATCTTCCGCGCCGGCATCCTGCGCACCGGCCAGCCGCCGCGCTTCCTGGAACTGATCAAGTGGCTCCGCCAGCGTTGATCCTCCGCGCATCTCTTTTCCCGGTGGCGCGAGGCTCCCGCCGAAGCGGGTGCGTAGACGGCGGGCAGTAACACCACGGGGCGAGGCAACACGTGTCCTCCCACCCGGCTCATCAGGAGATTCGGCCTACCGCGACATGGTGACCGCACGAGACGAAGTGGGGGTTTGCCAACACGAGGCGGCGTGCGATCCGCCTCCTCACGTCGGCGTCTACGAGCGCGCCCGCGGGTGGTGCTGACGGTGGAGGTCCTGCAAACGCTCCTGCGCCACGTGGGTATAGATCTCCGTCGTGCTGATGCTGGCGTGTCCCAGCAGTTCCTGGATCACGCGGAGATCCGCGCCGTGCTCCATGAGATGCGTGGCAAAGCTGTGACGCAGCATGTGGGGTGTCACCCGGCGCGTGATGCCGCGGCGCTCAACCCACTTGCGAATTCGCAGCCAGAGGGTCACCGGCGCAAACGCCGTCCCGCGGCGCGTGAGAAACACAGTTCCCGGGGACTTGGGCTTTACGAGTTGCGGGCGAACCACCAGGTAGCGTTGCAGCGCGGCCACCGCACGACGCCCCATCGGCACCACGCGTTCCTTGCTCCCTTTGCCGATTACCGACAGGAATCCGGCCTCCAGATGCAACTGCTCCAGCCGAACCGTCCGGAGTTCCGCGAGACGCAGGCCGCTGGCATAGGCGAGTTCGAGGACTGCGTGATCGCAGAGATCATCGGGCGTGGGCTCGGTCGCGGCATCCGGCGGCGCCAGCAGTTGATCAATCTCCGCCTCACTGAGCGCCTTGGGCAGCGTCTTCCAGCGGCGCGGGAGAGATAGATTCTCGGCCGGATTCTCCGTCACCCAGCCCTCCTCCGCCGCGTACCGAAAGAAGGCCCGCAGCGCCGCCACCTGGAGATAGAGGCTCGAGGTGCTCAGCTTCCCCTTGCCGCTGCGAACGGCGTTGCCGGGCGACTTGGCTCGTCTCGATGGATCCTTGAGTCCGCCGGGCGCGGTAGCGGCGACACGCTTGCGCGAGTGGTCGAGGTACTCGGCGAGCACCCGGAAAGTCACCTCACGCCACGAGGCAATGCCCTGCGACATCGCCCAGTCCACGAATTGACCCAGCTGATGCGCATAGGTACGTCGCGTGTGCTCCGCCTGACCGCGCTCCAATCGGAGGTGGGTCAGGAAGTCTTCCAGGAGCACCTGGAGTCTGGATGGGGCGGCCGATGCGTCCACGCGGCGCCATGGAGCGTCACGAGGCGAAGAATGGGGAGAACTATTTCGACCGCGCCAGCCGGCCGGTCAGGCGGTGCGACGAGCCGTACCGCCCAGCTCGTCCTGCAACCGGACCAGCAAGCGCTTTGACGCGTTCACACCCTCGACTTCAGACAGGTGTTCGCCCTCGTACTCAATGCCCATCCAGCGGTGGTATCCCGCCTTCAGGATGATACCCATCATGCGGCGATAGTCGGTCTCCACGCAGTTGCCCGTGGCATCAAAATCGTGGGTCTTGGCGCTCACGGCGCGGGCGTACGGCATCATCTCGGTCACGCCGAGATATCGGTCGTAGTCATACCAGTTGCCCAAATCGGGCAGCAGCCCCGCGCGCGGATGATCGACACGCTTCATGAGCCCCTGCAGCCACTTGCCATTCGAGGCTAGGCCGCCGTGATTCTCGACGATGCAGTACAGGCCCAACTCCGCGCAGTATTCGGTGAGCATGCGCAGACCCTCGGCCGCACGCTTCTGTTGTTCCTCGGGGGTGCCGATGTGCCCGGCTTCGGCGTTCACGCGAATGCTGTGGCAGCCGAAATAGGCGGCCGCATCGGCCCACTTACGATGCTGAATCGCAGCCAGCTGACGCAGCGCAGGATCGGGATCCCCGAGTGCGCCCTCGTCGTCGCACATGATCAGCTTGATCGCGACCCCTTCGCCCTCGGCCCGACGCTTGAATTCGGCGAGATAGGCGTGGTTGGTGGCCTTGTCGGCAAAGAACTGGTTCACCAATTCAATGGCATCAATCCCATGCTGCTGCCGCGCCACCTTGGGGAAGTCGAGATGCGACATTTCCCGTCCAAACAACGCCTTGTGGTAGGACCATTCCGCGAGGCTGATCTCAAACGGCTTGGCGCCAGGGGCAGTCCGGCCCGTCGCGCAGCCGGCCCCCAGCAGGGAGCCGGCCGCAGCCATCGCGGAACCGGCGAGGAATTGTCGACGATTCATGGGCGGGACCTTGGGTCAGTGGGAACGAACTCAGTGCGACGGAGCGGAACCGCGGCCCACGGTCGGGACCGCCTTGGCGGGCGGGTGGAAGAACGCCATCAACGCCACGGCGGCGGCTGCCGCGCAAACCAGCGGCACCAGGAACAGCCCCTTGAAGTCGGTAACGCCGTTCACCGTGTAGGTTCCCTGAATGAGCGCAGGGCAGATCGAGTTCGCCACCAGGGCGCCGATGCCCAGGATCATCAGGTTGAACAGACCCTGCGCGCTGGAGCGGATGTCCTTCGGGAAGTGCTCGTCGACGAAGATGTACACCGTGGCGAAGAAGAACGCATAGCAGATGCCGTGCATGACCTGGATGAAGATGATCAGGCCCTGCGCGCTGGGGAGGAAGGCCCAGACGCCGAAGCGGACGGCATGACCGAGCACACCGAGCACCATCGTCGTGCGCCAACCGAGCTTCTTCAACGTCGCGCCGAGGACGAACATGGTGAGGATTTCGGCGATCTGACCGATGCTCATCACCGGCATGATCCAGTTGCCCGCGATGCCCACCGACTTGCTGCCGAGGAAGGTGCCGGCCCAGTTGAAGTAGCAGTTGTGGACGAAGGAATCGACGAAGGTGACCAGCCACAGCACCAGCACGAACGGATGGCTGAGCAGCTTGACTGCGGAGAGCCAGGCCATGTCCTCACCCTTGGCGGCAGGCTTCGCCGGAGTGTGGGGCAGCGTGAGGCTGAAGGCCGCGAGGATGAGCGAGGCCAGACCGGCCACCACGAACGTCCACTTGGTGGCGTCCTGCAGCGGCTGTCCGGAGAGACCGTTGGCCAGCACCGCACCAACCCACGCCACAATGCCGTCCGGCTTGGCGGCGTCCACCTTGGCCCAGTCCACGAGAATGAAGGTGAAGGGCCACGCTGCGAGGATCCATCCGATGGTGCCGCCCATGCGGACCAGACCGAACTCCTTCTGCGGATCCTTCATGTTGGCGAAGGCGATCGCATTGGTGATCGAGATCGTCGGCACGTAGAGGAGACAGTGCACCAGCATCAGGCCGAAGAACGGCCAGAACCCCTTAACGAATCCACAGCCGAGGATGGCGAGGCCGCCCACCAGATGACTGAAGGCGAGGAACTTCTCCCCCGCGAAATTCCGGTCGGCAAACTGGTTGCTGAAGAACATGCCCACGATCGCCGCCACCGGGAAGGCGTTCAGGATCAGCGACTGCTGACCGGCGGTGAATCCGAGACTGGGCAGGTAGCCGAAGATCAGCGGGAGCCAGGCGCCCCAGATGAAGAACTCCAGCACCATCATCAGGAACAGTTTGAAGCGGATCGCGTTATTCATGGGAGGACGAAGGGTGTTTTCGGCGAGAGTAGGGAGCGGTCTCCACGTCGACAAGGATGGAAGCCTCCCACGGCCAGGGGATCATGGAATTCTCGCTGTCCGGCAGCGTCACCCGCAGCCGGGTGGCCCGTCCTCAAACGCCTCGAAAAGAGTTTCATTGGAACGCAGCTGCCTGTTCGGAGTCCCGCCTTCAGGCGGCACCGGGCGTCGAGCACGGACCGTCTGAAGACGGGACTCCGAGCAAGCGCGGCCAAACAGGGGACGATCCTCACCAGCCATCTCAGGCCGTTCGGTGGTGAATTCGGTCATTCACTCCGGGAGTTGTCGTCTCGCCAACCCTGGCGCACCGTTCCGGGATGCCGATCGTCGACGCCCAACGTCGCCATGCCGAACTGGCGGAGGAACTCCGCCGGCACGACCACGCCTACTACGTCCTGGCGGCACCCACCATTTCGGACGCGGCCTACGATCGACTGTACCGCGAGCTGCTCGATCTCGAGGCCGCCCACCCGTCGCTGATCACGCCCGATTCCCCTAGTCAGCGTGTCGGTGGCACCCCGCTCACCGCCTTCGGGTCGGTCCGG
The DNA here is from genome assembly GCA_947454295.1 of Verrucomicrobiota bacterium. Classification (GTDB taxonomy): domain Bacteria; phylum Verrucomicrobiota; class Verrucomicrobiia; order Limisphaerales; family UBA9464; genus CAIVQB01. Next base: position 4,386 of record CANGMO010000042.1, read on the forward strand.
CACTCGGTGCCAATGATGTCGCTCGACAACACCTACTCCCCCGAGGAGGTGACGGCCTTCGTCGCCAGGGTTCAAAAGGGACTTCCGGGCGAATCACTTGCCTGGACGGTCGAGCCCAAGGTGGATGGCGTCGCCGTGACGCTGCGTTACGAAAACGGCGTCTTCGCCACGGGAGCCACCCGCGGCGATGGCACCACCGGGGACGATATCACCGTCAATCTGCGCACCCTGCGCAGTCTGCCGCTACGCCTCACCGCGGGCTCGCAGTCGGTTCCCGCCGTGCTGGAGGCACGCGGCGAAGTGTTCATGCCGCTGGCGGGGTTTCGGAAGCTGAATGCCGATCGCGAGGCGGCCGGTGAGGAACCGTTCGTCAATCCGCGCAATTCCGCGGCGGGTTCCCTGAAGCAACTGGACCCCAAACTGGTGGCGGAACGACCGTTGGCGCTGGTTGTGTACGGGCTGGGTGCCGTGGAAGGCGTCCCCACACCCGCCACGCAGCACGAACTCCTCGATCGGCTCAAGCAGTATGGATTCCCCACGCCCGAACGCGTGTGGACCGCCCAATCGCCCGAGGAAATCCTGGCCTGCATCACCGAACTCGACGCGATTCGCCGCAGCTTCGCCTACGACACCGACGGCGCCGTGGTGAAGCTCGACAGTCTCGCCCAACGCGAACGTTTGGGCGCCACCGCCAAGGCCCCGCGCTGGGCCATGGCCTTCAAATACGCCGCGGAACAGGCGGCCACGCGGCTCAAGGCGATCACCATTCAGGTTGGCCGCACCGGCGCGCTGACCCCGGTTGCGGAACTGGAACCCGTCTTCGTCGGCGGCAGCACCGTGAGTCGGGCCACTCTGCACAATGAGGAGGAGATCCGCCGCAAGGACATCCGGGTCGGTGACACCGTGATCATCGAGAAGGCGGGCGAAGTGATTCCCGCGGTGGTCCGCGTCGAAACCGAACGTCGCACCGGCGTGGAGGTGGAGTTCATTTTCCCCACGATCTGTCCGGAGTGCGGCACCCCGGCGACCCGCGAAAAGACCGCCGCCGGCGAGGGCGCCGTGTGGCGCTGCGGAAATCTCGATTGTCCGGCGAAGATCCGCGGGCGCCTGGAGCACTGGTGTCATCGCGGTGCGATGGACATCGAGGGCGGCGGCGAGGTGCTGGTTCGGCAACTGGTCACCGCCGGCTTGGTTCGCGACGTGTCGGATCTGTACCGACTCAAGCGCGAGGAGGTCGCTGCGCTGGAGCGGATGGGCGAGAAGTCGGCCGACAATTTCCTCGAGGGAGTGCGGCAGTCGCGCGATCGCGATCTGTGGCGGCTGATCTTCGGTCTCGGCATCCTCCATGTCGGCGCCGGCGTGGCCAAGGTGCTGGCCCGCTCGTTCCCCAATCTCGACGAACTCGCCAGGGCCACCGCGCCTGAGCTCGCCCAACTGCACGATGTCGGCGAGGTGATTGCCGCCAGTGTCGAGGCGTGGTTTGGCGATCCGCAAAACCGGGCGCTGGTCTCGCGTCTCCGCACTGCCGGCCTCCGCTTTGAATCCTCGACCTTCCTGCCGGCCAACGCCGCCCCGCAGGGCCCATTCGTGGGGAAGACGATCGTCCTCACCGGCACCCTGCCCACGCTGAGCCGCGAGGAGGCGACCGCCTGGATTGAGCGCCTGGGGGGAAAGGTCTCGTCCAGCGTCAGCAAGAAGACCCACTACGTGCTCGCCGGTGACGAAGCGGGTTCCAAACTGGAGAAGGCCCAGACCCTCGGCGTCCCCATCCTCGACGAAGCCGCCTTCCGCACCCTCGCCGGCCCTCCGGTCTGATCGATCTCCGATCTCCGAATCCAACTCCCCCCTTTCCAACCTGCGGCGGACCCGTAGGCTTTCCGCACCGATCCCATGAAGTCTCTGACCTCCCTTGCCGTCGCGATCGTCGCCGCCGGCGTTCTTCTTCCCTCCACGCTGGTTTCCGCCGCGGAGCCAACGCGCGTTTCCCTGAAGCTGGTGGCCAGCGGCCTGGTGGAGCCCTTGAGCTACAATGCGCTGCCCGACGGACAGGCGTTGGTGGCGGACCAGATCGGCACCATCCGGCTCATCGATCGCAGCGGGAAGCTCGCCGAAACTCCGGTCGCGGACTTCACCTCCAAGCTGTCGGCGCTCAACAAAAACGCCTTCGATGAGCGCGGCCTCCTCTGCCTCGCGCTGCATCCCGACTTCAAGAAGAACCGCCGGATCTTCGCCTCGTACACTGCGCCGCGCCGCGCCAGCGCCCCTGCCGACTACGACTGCACGCTCCGGGTGAGTGAATTCACGCTGCCCGCCGCCGAGCCCCTGCACATCGATCCCGCCTCGGAGCGCATCGTCCTGGAGGTCGACAAGCCCTACTTCAATCACAACGGCGGCCGCATCGCCTTCGGACCCGATGGCGATCTGTACGTGTCAGTCGGCGACGGTGGTGGACCCGCCGGCTGCGACATCGGCAACGGCCACGTTCCCGAAGGAAACGGGCAAAACACCACGGTGTTGCTGGCCAAGATTCTCCGGATCGATGTCTCCGGATCCGATGCCGCGCGCGGCACCGCGTATCGCATTCCCAAGGACAATCCCTTTGCCGACGGCAAGGCCGGCCGGCCCGAAATCTACGCGTACGGCATCCGCAATCCCTGGGCCATGAGCTTCGATCGCGGCGGCTCGCACGAACTGTTCGTCGGCGACGTCGGTCAGGCGCGCTGGGAGGAGGTCAACCTTATCCACAAGGGCGGCAACTACGGCTGGCCGCTGCGCGAGGGCTTCGACGGCATGAACCGCGAGCACCAGGAATTGCCGCCCACCTCGAAGGCGGAACGCGGGCTGAAGGGTGAGCCCCTGATCGATCCGATCGTGGCGTACAAGAACGCGAATGGATGGAAGGGGGATCCCGAGGCCTACGGCATTTGCATCACCGGTGGCTATGTGTATCGCGGCAAGGCCATGCCGGACCTGGTTGGCCACTACGTCTTTGGCGACTGGACCGGCACCCAGGGAACGCCGCAGGGACGCCTCTTTGTCGCGCGTCGTCCGGCGTCGGGCACCGGCCGCTGGACCATCGAGCCGCTGCGCGTCACCGGATCCGGCAAGGCCTACGGCTGCGTCGCCGCCTTTGGACAAGACGCGGATGGAGAAATCTACGTGCTCACCAACGGCTCCACCACCCTGACCCCGGGACGTGGAAAGGTGTGGAAGCTCGCCCCGGCGGAGCCCGTTGCGGCGACTCCCTGATCCCAGTCTGACACCGTTGCTGGAACCGCGGTGCAGGCGCTCCCTGCACCCGTTCCTCGCGGACCCCGAGTTCACTCCGGACATCTCTTTCGCATGCGTCCTTTTCATCTGACAGCGAGAGCCACGGGCCTCGGTGCCCTGCTTTCCCTGGCCTTCCTCACCCAATGCGGCGCCCAGGAAACCCCGGCCGCTGATCCCGCCGCGATTGCCAACGGCCCCGCGGTCACACTGCGCCTGGTCGCCGACGGACTGAATCAACCGCTCGCCTACGTGCCATTGCCGGAAGGGGGCGCGTTGCTGATCGAGCAAACGGGCAGCATTCTCGCGCTCGATGCGACAGGGAAGCGACTCGACGGCGAGGTACTTGATCTGCGTTCCCGGATGTGCGCGTTGAATCAGGGTGCTTTTGACGAACGCGGCCTGCTATCGCTGGTGCTGCATCCCGATTTCGCGCGCAATCGCCGGCTCTTCGTCACCTACAGCGCTCCGCTTCGTCCGGGTGCGCCGGAGGGCTTCAACAGCACGCTGCGCCTGAGCGAATTCCGCCTACCCAAGGGAACGCCACCAAAGATTGATCCCGCCTCCGAAATCGTCCGACTGGAAATCGACAAGCCCTACGGCAATCACAACGGTGCACGCTTGGCTTTTGGTCCCGATCGGCATCTGTACATGGCCGTGGGCGACGGTGGGAACGCCAACGACGAGGGCAAGCGTCCGGAAGGCGGAAATGCGCAGCGGCTCGACACGTTGCTGGGCAAGATTCTGCGGCTCGATGTCTCGCCGGCCACGGGCTACCGCGTCCCTTCGGACAATCCGTTTGTAAAGACCGACGGGGCAAAGCCAGAGATCTGGGCCTTCGGATTGCGCAACGCGTGGGGCATTAGCTTCGACCGCGGTGGGCGGCACGAGCTGTTCGCCGCTGACGTGGGGCAAAATCTGTTCGAGGAGGTCAACATCATCCGCAAAGGCGGGAACTACGGCTGGGCCCTCCGCGAAGGATTCCATCCATTTGATCCCAAATCGCCCAACATCGTGCCGGCGGGCGACGGGCGCCACACCGGCTCGCGCGGCGAGCCGCTGCTCGATCCAATCCTCGAATACCGCCATCCCGGGGCGAGGTCGCGTCCGGACACCGTCGGGGTGAGCATCGTGGGCGGCTACGTGTATCGCGGCCGTGCACTGCCGGCCCTGCGCGGCGGCTATGTGTTTGCCGACTGGACGAAGAATTGGGGCCTGCCCCAGGGCACATTGCTGGTTGGACATCCGGGAACAAAACCGGAATCCCGCTGGGGGGTGTCGCGATTGACGCTCTCCGATCCAGCGTCCCGTGCGGTCTACATCTGCGCCCTCAGCGAGGATCGCGATGGAGAGCTCTACGTCCTGACCTCCGGAGCGAGCGGACTGCTTCCCGGAAAGGGACGTCTCTGGAAGTTGGAACCCGCCGCAACACCCTGACGGAAACCAGGCCGTCTACTTCTTCTTCCACCCCAGGTGAACCGTCTGGGTAAGGCGGGAGAGCAGGCTCTTTTTCTTGGAGGCGGCGTCGGAGGCACCAGGAATTGGACGGCAACGTGTGTTGCAATCGGGGCAGAAGAGCAGGACCCCCGCCTTGCCGCCGGAGAGTTTCACCACACGGAGGGAGGAGGCGTGAAACACGCCCGGGCACTTCACCACCGCCATGCAACCGAGTTCGGCCTCGTGGGTGGCAGGCAGTGATGGATTGCGCGAACAGGCGCGCGTTCCGTCTTCCAAGAGGACCTCGATTCCCACCGGCTGGGCCGGTGTCGGCGTGGCAGCGGCCGTCGGAATCCGGATCTCAAATTCCTCGAGATCCAATCGCAACTCCACGCCACCCAACTGCAGCGTCTGCCCGGGTCGGAGAAGGGATTGCTCGACCGGACTGGCGTCGATGAACGTGCCGTTGGTGGATTGGAGATCCTTCACGCTCACGGTGGGCCCTTCGGGGTCCACGGTCACTTCGGCGTGAACGCTGGAAACGCTGGAATCCGCGACTTGGAACTCATTGGACGGACTTCGTCCGATGGTAATGACCCCGCTGTGGAGTTCGTGCTCCAGCGGATGCGTCAGGCCCCTGAGAATGAAGCGGACCATGGTGGCGGGTTGGGTTAAGCGACCTTCGGGCGTACTATTCCGAACTGGTTTCGCAAGTCCAGTGCCAGATGGGTGACTCCCGCCCGCCGCCCAATCAGAAAAGATTGCCGATCACCGAGCTGAGAACGGTCAATGGTCCGGTGTCCTCGAGTCCCTCGGTGGCCTTGTCGACCTTCTGCAGGGTGAGCTTCACGTTCTTGAGGAAGGCGCTGTCGTTGACCAACTGGCCGACGGTTCCCTGGCCGCCGTTGATCTTCTGGAAGATCTCCTTGAGCTGGGTCATCGCGGTGGTGGTCTCGGAGTAGAGCTTCTCATCCTTCAGCAGCTTGCCGACGGTGCCCTCGCCCTTGTTCATGGCGGACACCATGCTGCGGGCTTCGGCCACGGCCGCCCGGGCGTCGTCGGCCAGCGGACGGACATCGGCCACGGCACCGTTCAGGTTGGTGACCGTGGAGAGCGCCGAGTTGTACAGGGCATCTTCCTTGATGAGCTTCCCGACGGTTCCCTGCCCCTCGGCGATGGAGGTGGAGATGTTCTGAAGGTTGCCCAGGATCGCCACGAGGCGCGGCTGGTTCTGCTTGAGGAAGTCGGTGAAGGGTCCGAGCAGCTTGTTGAATTCCTCACCGGTGAAGCTGCGGGTCATGTTCTGGACGCCGTCCGCGGCCCCATCGAGCTTGGTCATGATTGCCGCGAGGTCCGGCTGGTCCTTCGATTTCAGCAGGGTGCTGGAATCCGCGAGCGGTGCGTTCTCGGATCCGAAGGACAGGGAGACAAAGTTCTGGCCCATCAGGCCCGCGAACAGCACGGAGGCCACGCTGTCAGTGCGGACGTCAGCATCGTTGTCGACGGTGAAATCCACCTCCACGTGACCGGCCTTGGGCGTGTGGATGGTGCGGACGCGCCCGACGGGCACGCCGGCGAGCTTCACCGGGTCGCCCACCTTCAGGTCGCGCACGGTGGCGAAC
>CANGMO010000043.1 GCA_947454295.1 Verrucomicrobiota bacterium
AGTTCAACACGCTGGAGCAAACGAAGACGATGCAGAGCGACATTTCGGGGCTGCGCAATGACCAGCAGCTGGCGCGGGCCGGTGCCCTTTTGGGTCAGACGGTCACGGTGCAGGCAGACAGTGGAAGCGCTCCGGTTTCCGGGGTCGTGACCTCGGTCCAGACGACCTCCGCGGGTGCGAAGATCGTCGTCAACAACACGGCGTACACGCTGGATCAGATTTCCCAGATCAGCGTGCCCGCAGGCAACGCGGTCGTCCCGACAGGCAACTAACCACAATTCAACAGTAACTAACTCGCATTATGATTCCTTCCCTTAACACCGGCGTGAGCGGTTTGCAGCAGTACCAGAACCGCCTCGAAGTCCTCGGCAACAACATCGCCAACGCCAACACCATTGGCTACAAGTCGACCCGTCTCGACTCGGCGGACACCTTCAGCCGAACGCTTTCGGCGGCGGTTTCCGGGCCTGTGCAGGTCGGCACCGGTGTCGGCACCGGCACGATTCGCACCAATGAGGCCGATGGCGTGCTGAGCAATACCGGACTCTCGGGTGACCTCGCCATCTCCGGCGGCCAGGGTTACTTCCTCGTGAAGGATTCCGTGACCTCCGAAGTGCTGGCCACCCGCGCGGGTGATTTCTCGCTCGATCCGAGCGGCTATCTCGTCACCCCGGGCGGACAGCGCGTTCAGGGTTTCAATGATGCGGCCCTTTCGACCCGTGGTGACATCCAGATCGATGACACGGGCAAGCCCGTCGGTTCGGGTGATTTCAAGAGCTTCAGTGTCGACTCGCAGGGCAAGATCACGGTGCACCTTACCGATGGTCAGAGCTTTGTTCGCGGCCAGGTGCTCCTGCAGCGCTTTGAGAGCCCCGACAACCTGACCAAGGCTGGCGGCAATCTCTTCAGCGGTCTCTCCAACGCGGCCCCGCTCGGCGGAACCCTTCTCGCCGGCGCCGTGCCTCCGGGAACCCAGGCGGTTGGCAACATCCAGCAGGGCGCGCTCGAGCAGTCGAACGTCGATCTGACCGGTGAATTTTCCAACATGATCGTCGCGCAGCGCGGCTTCCAGGCCAACGCCCGCGTCATCACCACCAGTGATGAGTTGCTCCAGGAAATCGTCAGCCTGAAGCGCTAATCCTAATCCGCGTTTCCCATGTCCGCCCCAACTCCAGATGCCTCGGCGACTCCGGCTGCCGCGCCGTCATCCGGCGGCGCCAAGGTCTGGTTGCCGCTGATCGCCAACCTCGTGGTCATGCCCTGCGTGGCCTATGTCCTGGCGGTCTACGTCATCCTGCCCAAGCTGGAAGCGCGGGTGGGTCAGTCGGAGGGCGCTGGTGGCAAGCCGGCCGCGGCGCATCACGCCTCCGGACATCACGAGGCCCCGAAGGAAAAGACCACGGTTAGCCTCGCCGAAAAGCTGGTAGTCAACGTTAACGGCAGTCTTGGTACCCGATATTTGGTAGCACGGGTTACGCTCGTTGGCTCCAATGCGGAACTGAAGGAACTGGTCGAGAAACATGACGCCCAGCTTCGGGATGCGGCTTCCAACGTCCTGGCCAACAAGAGTTTGGCTGATTTGGAACGTCCTGGCGCCCGCAACATCATCAAGACCGAGCTCATGACTGCCTTCGTTCCCATCCTGGGTGAAGGGGCGGTGGATGAGATCTACTTCTCGGACTTCGCGGTGCAATAACCTGACTCGATGAGCGACACGGAATTCCAGAATCCGGGGGAGGAACTGCCCCCGATGGAGGAGCCAGGGATGGAAGGCATCCCGGCCGCCGAGCTGCCCCTGGCCTACCTTTCCGATGGAAGTGGCCGGAGGACGCCCGTGGCCAACGTGGTCTCCCACGACTTCAGGAATCCCGTACATCTCGTCGCCGGGGATCTTCGCCGGCTGCGTCAGCATCATGAGTCGTTCGTGTTGTCGCTCGGATCGCGACTGTCCAACTACCTCCGCTCGGAGGTGGGGATGGTCCTCTCCCAGTTTGTCACCCAGACCTACGAGGCGTTTCTGGCGGAGCTCTCCGAGCCCTGCCATGTGAGTCTCTACAAGGTGGAACCGCTTCGCGGAACCTGCCTGATAGATGTGCACCCGAATCTCGGCCAGATCATGGTTGAGCGACTTCTGGGTGGTGCGGGTCGCATGCCGGAGATCCTGCGCGACCTCAGTGAAATCGAGGTCGCCCTGCTGGATCAGGCCCTGCAGATCATTGCCGCGGAATGGTGCGGCGTGTGGTCCAAGGTGGCGGATCTCAAGCCGGTTTCCCTCGGTTATGAGGGCAATCGCGCCTTCCTGAACACCGCGGCACCCGACACCGTGCTGCTCGTGGTCGGTATCCAGACTCAGATCGGCGAGTGCGCCGAAACGGTTCGGATTGCGCTGCCCTATTCGTCGGTGGAGCCGCTGTTCCATCGCATGAGCGCCGCTTCGGATCACATGGATGTGCCGAAGCCCCCAGAGGCGAACGCTCCGAGTCAGTGGAAGTCCGAATACTCCGAGGTGCCGATCTCCGTTTCGGCCGAGGTTCAGGGTCTCCAGCTGACGGCCCAGGAAACCGCCCAGCTGGACGTGGGGGATGTCATCGACCTCCCAGCCGACTTCACCAGCCAGCTCACCCTCCGAGTCGGAGGCGTCCCCAAGTTTACCGGCAATCTGGGCAGCAGCGAAGGACGCTGGGCCGTGCAGATCACCGGGCGAACCCGCCGCTGACACCCTTTGAACCCCCCTTCCGTTCCGACCTATATGGATCCCGCAATGCCGAATCTCGACGTGGTGCTCGATGTGCCCGTGCAACTCACGGTGCGCATTGGCACTAGCAACCTGCCCATGCGCGAGGTGCTGCGCCTGGAGTCGGGATCCATCATCCAGCTCGATCGAACCGCCGACCAGCCGGTCGATCTGCTCGTGAACTCCAAGCTCGTGGCCCGCGGGGAGGTGGTCGTGGTGGAGAACCGGTTTGGATTCAAGCTCACCGAGGTGATCCGGGGGGGAGCCCCGGCTCCGGTCTAGTTCCGAGAGCTTTTTGCCTCCTGAAGGCGGTGGATGGGGTGGAACTTCTTTCCGCCACCATCGAAAAGGCCCGAAAAAGGGCCTTTTTTCGCGCTGGCATCCCCCCTGCTTCCGGGTGGGTACGTGCCATGAACGGACCTCGTATCCATCGACTCGGAAGCCGCCGATCGCTCCGCCTGCCCTTGCTGTTGCTGGGGGTTGCCGGGGTTGCCCTCTCGGCCCTCGCCGCCTCTTCCGCGGCCGCCACCGCCCCGGTGACGGCAGCTGCCGGAGATTCGATCGGCGTTGCCGCGGTTCGCATGGTGGGGATGCTGGCCCTGATCATCGCGGGCGTCCTTGGCGTCGGACGCTGGATGCGCCATTCGCGGATGCTGGGCAGCTGGAAGACACCCCAGGCCCGGCTGCAGATCGTCGAGACCCGCTCGGTCGGGCAGCGCCAGGCTCTTTGCCTCGTCGCGTGTGATCAGCGCGAATGGCTGGTCGCCGTCGGTCCTTCCGGCATCCAGATGCTGGCTCCGCTCCAGGCTCCCGTCGCACGTCCCGGATCCTTCCAGGAGCATCTCGACGGTGTGGCCCAGTTCCCCGCGGTGCCGTCGCCCGCCGGGCCGGTCGAGGCCCCCCTCCATTCCTGATATGACGCGGACCCTCTTCAATCGCCTTCCCGGCTTCCTGCTTCTGCTGGTCGTCCTCGGTCTGGCGGTTTCCGCGCCAGCCTCGGCCCAGACGCTGAGCATTCCCGCGGTAAAGCTCTCGATGGATCCGGGCAGCATCTCGCAGCCCGCGGAAGTTGACGGTGCCATCAAGGTGCTGTTTGCGATGACGCTCCTCAGCCTCGCGCCATCCATCGTGCTGCTGATGACCTGCTTCACCCGCATCGTCATCGTTCTCTCCTTTCTCCGCTCGGCGCTGACCCTGCCCGGCACGCCGTCCAACCAGATCATCGTCGGTCTCTCGCTCTTTCTGACCTTCTTCATCATGGAGCCGGTGTGGTCCCGCATCGATACCAACGCACTCCAGCCCTACATGGAGCACAGGATCGACGGTGAGCGCGCCATGAGCGAGGCGTCCCGCCCCATCCGCGAGTTCATGCTCCGCCAGACGCGACCCAAGGACGTCGAGCTCTTTGCCGAGCTGGCCAAGATCGGTGCGACCGCCCCTGGGGAGCTCCCACTCAAGGTGGTGATTCCCGGATTCATCATCAGCGAGCTCCGGACCGCCTTCCAGATGGGCTTCCTGCTGTTCCTGCCATTCCTGCTGATCGAGATGGTGGTGTCCGCGGTGCTGATGAGCCTGGGCATGATGATGATGCCGCCCGCGACTGTATCCCTGCCGTTGAAGTTGCTGCTCTTCGTCCTCGTGGACGGCTGGCAGCTGGTGGTGCGTTCGCTCGTGCTCAGCTTCGGCACCTGATTCCCCTTCGTCTTTCCCTGCTTACATGACTCCCGAACTTGCCATCGAACTGATCAAGGGCCTTGTGGTCCAGGCCGTCGCCCTCGCGACACCGCTCCTCACCGCGGCCATGGCCGTGGGCATCGCGGTCAGCTTGTTTCAGGCGGTTACCTCGATCCACGAGCAGACGCTCTCGTTCGTCCCAAAGGCTCTCACCGTGAGCGGCCTGCTGCTGGTGCTGCTGCCCTGGCTGACCCGCACGATTCTCGATTTCACCCAGGCCATGTTTCAGAAGCTTCCGGAAATGGTTCGCTGACGCCGCCGTCGTGCCGTTCACATGAACGACTTTCTCATCCATTGGTTCGTGGTTTTTGTCCGCGTGGGCGCCCTCTTGATGGTGCTCCCTGGATTTGCCATGACCAACATCCCGGGCCGTGTGCGCATCGCGCTGGCCCTGGTGATCTCCCTGGTTACCGGGCCGATCGCCGTCGGGGACACCCCGGTGGGGGACCACCGGCTGCTGGTCGCCGTCGCCGGGGAACTCGGCGTCGGGCTCGTCCTCGGATTTGTGTGCCGCATGATGGTCTTCGTGATCGAAGTGGCGGGCGCACTGATCACCACCGACATCGGTCTTCAGATGTCCTCCGCCTTCAGCCCGCTCACCAACGGCGCCACCAACGTGCCAACCACGCTGCTGCAGTGGCTCGGGCTGATCATGCTGTTCGCCCTGAATCTGCATCACTGGATGATCGCTGCGGTGATCAAGAGCTACACGCTCGTGCCCATTGGCGCGTTCCGCGTGAACGAGACGCTCGCCATGGATCTCATCCGGCGGTCGGGCACCATCTTCAGCATCGGCGTGCAGATGGCGGCTCCGCTCATGGCGGTTTCGTTTGTCGTGACCATGGTGTTCGCCCTGCTCAACCGCGCGGTTCCCGCCCTGAACGTGTTCACCGACAGCTTCGCGCTGAGGATTCTTAGCGGGCTGAGCGTGTTCGGCATGACCGTTTCCCTCAGCGCCCAGCACATCTCCAACCTGCTTCATCGTCTGCCCGACGATGTGACCAAGGTGGCTGCGATGCTCGGTGGCCATTGAATCCGCCCTGAACCTCCCACCCCAACCCGCGCCATATGTCCGACGACGCAGGAGAGAAAACAGAGGCACCTTCAGGCAAACGGCTGAAGGAGGCCGCTGATCGCGGAGACATTGCCCGTAGCCCTGATCTGGAATCGGTGGCGGTGCTGTTTGCCGGGCTGGGCGCCATCAAGATCTTCGGCCCCACGATGTGGAGCCAGTTTTCGGACTGCCTCACCGGCATCGCGTCGCACCTCAACGACGTCACCATCAGTCGCGACTCCCTTCCCGGTCAGACGGCTTCGGCGATGCTCCTGGTTTCCGGCTGCGCCGGTCCGGTGGTGCTGGCGGTCGGGACGACCGGCGCCGCCGTGAGCGCGGCGCAGAACCAGTTCAATCTCGCGAGCGAGGCCATCTCGCTGAATTGGGAAAAGCTCAATCCGGTTTCGGGATTCACCCGCATCGCCTCGATTCAGGGGCTCGTGCCGGCGCTGAGCGCAGTCATCAAGCTGGCGGTCATCGGCGGTTTCGCCTGGTCCGAAGTTCAGAATCTCCTCCAGGATCCCATCCTCTACACCTCGGGCGATTTGTACCGGATCGGCCGGTTCCTCATGGGTGCCGCGGAGAGCCTTCTGAGCCGCATTCTGGTGGCACTGACGGTCATCGCCGCCGCCGACTACGGCTACCAGTTCTGGAGCCGCTACAAGAAGCTCATGATGACCAAGGAGGAGGTCAAGGAGGAGGCCAAGAGCTCGGAAGGCAATCCACACGTCCGCGCCCAGCAGCGCCGTCGTCGCCGCGCCCGGTCCCAGCGGCAGATGCTCCAGGATGTCCCCACCGCCGATGTCGTGGTCACCAACCCGACCCACATCGCTGTCGCGCTCCGCTACGACCGCAAGTCGATGAAGGCGCCGATGATCATCGCCAAGGGAACCCGGCTGAATGCGCTCCGCATCCGCGAGATTGCCAAGCAGCACCAGGTGCCAATCGTCGAAAACAAGCCGCTGGCGCGGCTGATGTTCAAGCACGGCCGCGTGGGTGGCGAAATTCCCATCCAGCTCTTTGCCGCCGTCGCCGAAATCCTCGCCTTTGTCTACCGCACCAACCGCTACCGCTACTACACGGCCGGTGCGATGAACTGAACCCCTTTCAAACGTGAATCAATCCACCGCACTCGGCGGCTTCAAGGCCGCGCTGGCCGCCCGCCTCAAGCAGAGCGATCTCTGGCTCGTGGCCGGCATGTTCGGCACCGTGATGCTGCTCGTGCTTCCGGTTCCGCCGTTCCTGCTCGACCTGATGCTTACCATCAGCATCGCGATCTCGCTGCTGATCCTGCTGGTCATCCTGTACGTCCGTGAGCCGGCGGAGTTCTCCGGATTCCCCTCGCTGCTGCTGTTCGTCACGCTCTTCCGTCTCGCGCTCAACGTCGCATCCACACGACTGATCCTCCTCGACGGCAACGCGGGACACGTCATCGAGGCGTTCGGAACCTTTGTCGTCCGTGGCAACTACGTGGTCGGACTGGTGGTGTTTGCGATCCTGGTGTTGATCAACTTCTCGGTCATCACCAAGGGTGCGGGCCGTATCGCCGAAGTCGCGGCGCGCTTCACCCTCGACGCAATGCCCGGCAAGCAGATGGCGATCGACGCCGAACTCGGCGCCGGCGTTATCAACGAGGAACAGGCACGAACCCGCCGCCGCAAGGTCGAGCAGGAAGCCGACTTCTACGGCGCCATGGACGGTGCCAGCAAGTTCGTCCGCGGCGACGCCATCGCCGCGGTGCTCATCACGTTGATCAACATCGTCGGTGGCTTCGTCATCGGCATTGCCCAGCGCGGCATGTCGCTTACCGAGGCACTGCAGCGGTACACGCTGTTGTCGATCGGTGACGGTCTTGTCTCCCAGGTTCCGGCCCTGGTGATCTCGCTCGCCGCCGGTATGCTGGTCACCCGCGCCGCCTCCAAGAGCAGCCTGGGTGAGGAACTGGGCGAGCAGCTGTTCGCCTATCCGCGTGCGCTGACGCTACTGACGGTGATGATGGCCATCTTCGCCATCGTCCCCGGCATGCCGATGATTCCGTTCCTCTGCATGGCCTGCACCACAGGCTACCTTGCCAAGAAGCTTCATGGAAAAAAGGCCGCTGCAGGCGCCTTGGCCGAAGCGGCGAAGGCGGGTGAAAAGGGCGCCGCCGCGGCTGGAGGTGCTGCGGGGGCTGCAGGTGCCGCCGCGGGAAGCGACAAGATTGAGTCCCTGCTGGCGGTCGATCCGCTGCAGATCGAACTCGGATACGGATTGGTCAGCCTGGCTGACACCCGGCGTGGTGGCGACCTGCTCGAGCGCGTCACCGGCGTGCGACGGACCTTCGCCCAGGAAATGGGCATCCTGATTCCGCCCATCCGGCTGCGCGACAATCTCCAGCTGGGCGCCAACGAATACCGGTTCCTGCTGAAGGGCCAATCGGTCGCCCAGGGATCGGTCATGCCTGGCTACTTCCTGGCCATGAATGCGACGAACAGCCGCGTCACCGTGAAGGGCGTTCCCACCGTGGAGCCGGTCTTCCAGCTGCCCGCCACCTGGATCGCCGACACCGAGCGCAAGGCCGCCGAAGTGAGCGGATACAGTGTGGTGGATTCCGCGGCGGTGTTGGTGACGCACCTGTCGGAGACGGTGCGCCGCCGCTGCTCCGAGATCATCAGCCGCCAGGACGTCCAGCAGCTGCTCGACAACCTCAAGCAGACCCACTCAACCGTGGTGAACGAACTCATCCCGGCCCAGCTCACCGTTGGCCAGGTGCAGCGGGTGCTGCAGAACCTGCTCACCGAAGGCGTATCGATCCGTAATCTCGCGGGAATCCTGGAGCGGGTCAGCGACTACGCCACCGTGACGAAGAATCCCGACGAGCTTTCCGAACAGGCGCGTCGCGCGGTCTGCTCGCAGATCATCAAGCCGTTCCAGGGCGAAAACGGGGCGGTGTGGTGCATTCATCTCGAACCGCGCCTCGAGCAGCAGCTGCTGCAGGGCGTGCGGCAGTCGGCCACGGAGGTGGCGCTGCTCCTGGACCCGCGTCTGGCGCGTCAAGTGGTGGATGCCCTTTCCAAGTTGGTTCAGCAGATGCTCGCGGCCGGCCATCCGCCGCTCGTGCTGTGCGCGCCCAACCTGAGACTAGCCTTCCGCCGCTTCTTCGAGGCGACCTTCAGCGATCTCTCGGTCATCTCCTACGCCGAGGTGCCCAATCGTGTGGAAGTGAAGAGCGCCGGGCTGCTCAACCTGCCGGAATAATTCGATCCCTGGACTCCTGACCCTGTCCGTCGATGCAACTTCACACCTTCATTGCCGATTCCGCCGCCGACGCGGTGTCGCAGGTTCGATCAAAGCTTGGACCGGAGGCCGTCGTGCTCAGCGTGCGGCGCCTGCCGGCCGATGGGCTCGCGCGGATCTGGCGTCGACCCCGCATCGAGGTGCTGGCGCATGTCCCGGCCCCGGCTCCGGCTCCCGCCGCAACGCCTGCGCCATCGCCGGCTCCGATGATCCCGACTTCGCCGACGGGCCCGACTTCCCACGCGTCCTCCGGCGTCCGCGACGAATTGTTTTCCCGGCTGCGCGATGAACTGGCGGAGATCCGCCGTTCGGTGGCGTGCCGTGAACCGTTTTCCGAGGGACCCATGGGAGAGGCGGCGCCGCAGCCGCCGGCGACGGGAGGATGGCGCGCGGGTGCCGTGCTGGAACGCACCGGACTGTTGCCCCGACACGCGCACCGGGTCATGGACCAGGTTCGAAGCCGCGTGGGCGAGCAGCCACCGGCCACCCTCCAGGAGGAATTGGAGGCGGTCGCGGAGGCGCTCGAGGTGCTGATCCTGCCGCGCTTTCATCCGACGCCTCCCGCTCAGGAATCGGGAATCCACATCTTTGTCGGTCCTCCCGGTGTCGGAAAGACCACCTGCGTCTGCAAATGGCTGACCCAGGCCGTGCTGGTCGAGGGACGCCCGGCGGAGGTCTGGCGACTTGACGGGTCCACGAGCAACACCGCCGAGGTGCTCAGCGTGTATGGTGAGATTCTGAATGTCCCGGTCTTCCGGACCATTCCCGATGACGCGCTGCCGCCCGAGCCGGGCCGCCTGGTGCTGATCGATCTGCCCGGGGGTTCGACCGAGGATTCGTCGTGGCTGGCCTCGCTGGATGCCCTCCTGCAGCGTCTACCGTCCGCCCGTCTGCATCTGGTTCTCAATGCGTCGTACGATGCGGCGATCCTCCAGAAGCAGGTGCGCGCCTTCTCGGGACTGGCCCTCGCGGATGTCAGTTTTACCCACCTCGACGAGGAAAGCCGGGCCGGAAAGATCTGGAATCTGCTGCTAGGCACAAATTGCAGACCCGGGTTCCTGGCGGGGGGGCAGAATATTCCGGGAGACTTCAGCCGGGCCGACGCCCGGGGCCTGGTTCAGCGCCTTTTGCCCTCGGTCGGACTGAAATCCCGTGGAAACCCCAATGAAATGGCATCTGGCAAGCTGGCTGCTGTGCAGACCTCGAAGGTGATCGAATGAAAAAATCCATGATGCTTGGTGGACTGGTTGGATTCCTCCTCGGGACGAGTCTGGCCCTGTTTCAGGGCTGCCCGTGGTCGGTCGTCTTCTGGCGGGCCTCGGCGTCTGCCCTTATTTGCGGTCTCATGCTCCGCTGGTGGATGCGCCAGTGGTTGTCCGGTTTCCGCGCCTCTCAGGAAGCCGCCCGACTTCGTCAGGCGACTAAGAATTGACCCTTGCTGACCCATGGCCCCTCCAGCCGCCCCACCCCCAGGCCCGTTCCCCGTGGCACGGAACGTCCATCAAGCCTCGCTGCGTTATCAGCAGGCGGCGATGGGCTCGTCCCAGGAATCGGAATTGATCGAGGAAAACCTTCCGCTCGTCCGGCACATTGTTGGCCGTCTCGCCCTTTCCCTGCCGTCGCACATTGACGTCGATGACCTCAACAGCGCTGGCCTCGTTGGACTGCTGAACGCGGTTCGTCAGTTTGATCCCACCGCCGGGAGTTCGTTCGC
>CANGMO010000044.1 GCA_947454295.1 Verrucomicrobiota bacterium
GCGGAGCTGGTAGAGCTCGCTCAATCCAAAGCGGTCGGCGCGGTCGATGAGAATGGTGTTGGCGTTCGGGATATCGAGGCCGCTCTCAATGATGGTGGTGCTCACCAGCACGTCGGCCTCGCCGTTCACAAATTGCGTCATCACCCGTTCGAGATCGTCGGGATCCATCTGACCATGCCCCACTACGATGCGCGCCTCGGGAACCAGGGCGCGCAGCTTGAGCGCCACGCCCTCGATGGTGGAAACGCGATTGTGGAGAAAGTAGACCTGACCGCCGCGGTTCAACTCGCGCTGGATGGCGTCGCGGATCACGCGCTCGTCGTAGTTGCCCACGACGGTTTCCACGGGGAGGCGGTCCTGGGGCGGGGTTTCCAGCGTGCTCAGGTCGCGGGCCCCGGTGAGGGCGAAGTACAGCGTGCGCGGGATGGGTGTCGCGCTGAGGGTGAGCACGTCGATGGTCGCGCGCAGGAGCTTGAACTGCTCCTTGTGCTTCACGCCGAACTTCTGCTCCTCGTCGATGATCACCAGCCCGAGCTGCTTGAACTGGACGTCGGGCGACACAATCCGGTGGGTGCCCACGATGATATCCACCGTGCCATTGGCCGCCGCTTCCATGACGGCGCGCTGCTGCTTGGGGCTGCGGTAGCGGGAGAGCAGCTCCACGCGCACCGGGAACTCGGCCATGCGATCGCGCAGGGTGTTGTAGTGCTGCTGGGCAAGCACGGTGGTCGGCACGAGCAGGGCGACCTGTCGTCCGCCCATGACCGCCTTGAACGCCGCGCGGATGGCCACCTCGGTTTTGCCGAAACCCACGTCGCCGCAGAGCAGGCGGTCCATGGGGCGCGCGGATTCCATGTCGCGCTTGGTCGCCTCAATGGCGGTGACCTGGTCCTGGGTTTCCTCGAACTCGAAGGCCCCCTCGAATTCACGCTGCCAGGCGGTGTCGGGAGTGAAGGGGTGCCCGCCCTGCACTGAGCGGGCGGCCTGGATGCGGAGCAGTTCCGCCGCGAGATCGCGAACGGCGCGCTGGGCCTGCTCTTTTGATTTGTGCCAGCGGGTACCACTCAGCGTGTTGAGCTGCGGATTCGCCTTCCCGGCGCCGACGTACTTGGTGACCAGGTGCGCCTGGCTCACCGGCACGTACAGACGCGGGCGTTCCTCGCGCGGATCGCTCGCACCGTATTCGATCACCAGCGATTCCTGGCCACCACCCGTGGTTGCAGGTATCGCACTGCCTGGACCACTGCTGCGTGGCTGCGGTGGCGGCAGCGTCTTCAGCCCGCGGAAGATTCCGATGCCGTACTGAACGTGGACAACAAAGTCCCCTTCCTCGAACTCGCTGAAATCGATTTCGAATGCCGAACGAACGGCCTGGGCGTGACGCGACTTCAGCCGCCGCGGCCGGGAGACTTTGTAGCGTCCGTAGATTTCGGCGTCGGACACCACCACCAGCCCGTCACGCTCCAGCAGGAATCCCCGCGACAGGGCGCCGATGTGCAACTGCGGCATCCCTGCGTCGGCGTTGTCGTAGCCGTATTCCTTCCACAATTCGGAAAAGCGCTGCCGCTCGCCGTCGTTGTTGCAGAACACGTGGACCCGCGCGTCCTGGCGCAGCCAGCGCTGGATCTGCTCGAAGAAGTCGCGCCGTTGCCGCTCGGCCACGGCCATCTCCGGCAGCGTGGCGCCGATTGGCCGGTAGGCATCCAACGAGGCCAGCCCGAGGTCGAGCGGTTGCGACGCCTCGTCCTCGGCCGTCATCAGCTCGGAGGCCCGGACCGTCGCGAGATTTCGTTGGCCGAGCTCGGACTGCCACTCGTTCCACAGCACGTGATAGGGCGACCCGGCGGGAACCTGCGCGGTGTACTTCTCGGCCTGGATGTCCAGTTCCCCGGGCTCGCACAGCAGGACGAGGGTGTCCTGCGACAAATGATCGAGCAGGGTGGCCAGCGGGGCCGGGCTTTCCGTCGACGGGGTTCCGTCCGCGGGCGGCGTGAGGCGTTTGCGCAGCAGGTTCAGTTCCCCGGCGGGCGGGACGATCAACGACTCGATCGGGCCGCGGGAGGTCTGCTGGTGTGGGTCGAATTCGCGAATCGATTCCAATTCATCGCCGAAGAATTCCAGGCGCACCGGCCAGGGCGAGCTGAGCGGCCAGAGATCCACGATGCCGCCGCGCCACGACAATTCCCCGCGGCTGCCGACCTGTGCCTCGGGTTCGTAGCCCTGGTCCTCCAGCCACTCAATGAGATCGAGCGGATTGATCGTGTCCCCCTTGGCAAGCCGCCGCGTTCGTTGTGTGAGCTCCGCGGCCGGAAAGGTGCGCTGGAGCAGGGCGGTCACCGAGGTCACCACCACCGCAGCGCTTCCGGCCTGATTGGGGGCGAGGGCCACCAGGGTTTCGAGGCGCTCGCTGAGCACGTCGGCGTGGGGCAGTTTGCTCTCGTGGGGCAGCACCTCCCAGGGCGGAAAGAATCGCGGCGTGGAACGGAGATCGCCGGAACGATCAGAGGCGTCGCGGTGTGCGGCCAGGTTCAGCCAGGTGGTGAGATCGGCATGGAGGACCTCTTGCTCGCGCAGGGTTGGGACCACCACCAGCAGCGGACGGTTGGAAAATCGGCGATGCAGCAAGGCCGCGAGGAAGGCGCGTCCGGCTGGGGAAAGGCCGTGACACGACAATGCGCCTCCGGCCCCCGTGCGATCCAGCAGGGTGGACAACGCGGGGGCGGAGCTGGCGGCGTCGAAGAGCAGGACCTCCGGCGCAACAGGACGGGACTTCGCCAAGCGATTGGCAACCTGTGCGGCCAGGGGAAAGGAATCAATTTGGAAAGCGGGCCTGAGCGGATGGAACAACGAAGGAGCGAAGAAGCGGACGGGTTGAACGGTTGAACCGCTGAAGGGTTGAAGCGGGAGGGCGGCATCCCACTGTCGCCCCAGGTGGCGGTAAAGCGAATCACCTGATGAGCCGGGTGGGCGGACGTGTTCCGCTTTGCCTTGCGTGGCGATTGCTTGCTGCGAATGCAAACTCCGTGACAGAGCAGGGGCGACACGTGGCAGCCCGTTTGGAGTCCCGCCTTCAGGCGGTGTGGAGTGGCGAACACGGACCGTCTAAAGACGGGACTCCGAACGAGCGGGACCGTCTCAGGGGGGAAGTGGGCGGTAGCCGCCGACGTCAGGAGGCGGATTGCACGCGGCAAAACGATGGACGGCTCCTCAAGGTCTCGTGCACCCACGATGTTGCGGTGGGGCGAATCTCAGGATGAGCCGGGTGGGCGGACGCGTTCGCTTCGCCTTGCGTGGCGATTGCTCGCTGCGAATGCATCCTCCGTCGCGGAGCGGGGGCCACACGTGGCAGCCCGTTTGGAGTCCCGCCTTCAGGCGGTGTGGAGTGGCGAACGAGGACCGTCTCAAGACGGGACTCCGAACGAGCGGGACCGTCCCAGGGGGCAGGGTCCGAGGCTGTCACGAAGTCCCACGCACCGACTACGCTCGCATGGTGAGAGCGGCTCGCGACACCAGGGGAAGGAGTCACTCTCCGGGGCTATGGGGAAGCGGAGGGGGAGGATTCGCGTCGTCCTCCTCTTCCAGCATCTTCACCACGGTGCGGATCATGAATCCCACGCACGAAAGGGCGCAGGTGGCGACGGCGAGCCCGATAAGGACGTCCGAACGTTTCTCCGGGGTGATGAAGCGCAGCGGGTACATGAACACGCCGATCGCCAGGAGCAGCATGAAGATCGAGGCGGCATAGACCGTGCGGCGACCGGAGGCGAATTCATCTTTTTCGCCCAGTCTAAACACCAGCAGCCAGTATCCCGCCGCCAGCGCCGCCCCGACCGGGAAGGCGATCAGGGCGTAGTTGCTCCAGTGAAACTCGATGCCGCCCTTGCCAAGATCCAGCACGGTGAGCGAGGCCAGCAGGCAGCCGAGGCTGAATGCCGACGAGCCAATCATGATCCAGCGCAGAAACGGACTTCGTTCCACGGTGTCGGACGCTTCCTGACGCATGGAAGCAACCTGCGCCTTTCGTCGCGTCCCGTAAAGGGGGCGCGACGGGTATCAGAATCGGTTACCAGGCCAGCAGGCCGGTTACTCCACCCGGCAGATGCCGGTGCCGCGTTCCACGGAGCCGATTTCCCACACCTGGAACTTCGCGGTGCGGATGGCGTGGGTCACGGCGTCGGCCGCCTCGGCGGAGACGGAGACGGTCATGCCGATGCCCATGTTGAAGACCTGGTAGGATTCCGCCTCGCTGACCGAGTCGTCGGACGCGAGGATCTGGAACAGCGGCGGCACATCCCAGGTGCCCTTGCGGATCACCACGTCGTACTTGGACGGGAGCGTGCGGGGGATGTTGTCCACGAAGCCGCCGCCGGTGATGTGGGCGAGGGCCTTGATGGCCGGCGCCTTGTCGGAGCGGTTGAACTTCTTGAGCAGCGCCTGCACCAGCGGTCCGTAGCTGACGTGGACCTTGAGCAGCGCCTCGCCGACCGTGCCGCCCAGCTCGGCCAGCTTGGTGGTTGGCTTCAGCTTCATGTTCTCGAAAAGAATCTTGCGGGCCAGCGAGTAGCCGTTGGTGTGCAGGCCGCTGGAGGCGATGCCGAGGACGACGTCGCCCTTCCGCACCGTCTTCTGGCCATTCAGCATCCGTGACTTCTCGACCACGCCGACGATGGTGCCGCTGACGTCGTATTCGCCCGCCTGATAGAAGCCAGGCATTTGGGCGGTTTCGCCACCGATGAGGGCGCAGTTGTTGTAGCGGCAGCCGCGAACGAAGCCCTTGATGATGTCCTTGAAGACGTGCGGCTCCAGCTTCCCGGTGCCGAGATAATCGAGGAAGAACAGCGGCTCGGCGCCGAGCACCGCGATGTCGTTGACGCAGTGGTTGACCAGGTCCTCGCCGATGGTGTCGTGGCGATCGAGGGCGAAGGCGATCTTGAGCTTGGTGCCGACGCCGTCGACCGAGGACACGAGCACCGGCTGCTTGTAGCGCTTGGTGTCGAGGGCGAAGAGGCCGCCGAATCCGCCAACCTTGCCCATCACCTCGCGGCGGTGGGTGGAGGCGAGCAGGGCGGGCAGGGTGCTCTTGACGCGGTTGCCGAGATCGATGTCAACGCCCGCGGCGGCGTAGGCTTTCTGCTTCATGTTTGGTCGGAAAGAAAATCAGGGATTGCAGCGGATGAACACGGAGAAAACAGGGAGGGCCGCTAGCCGTCTCACCGGGTGGCGGCGAACCGCTCGGCGAAGGCCACGGCCTTCAGCATGGCCTTGGACTTGTTGACCGTTTCCTGAAACTCCGCCTCCGGGGTGGAGTCGTTCACCCAGCCGCCACCGGCCTGCACGTAGGCCTTGCCGTCCTTGACCAGGGCGGTGCGGATGGTGATGCAATGATCGGAGTTGCCGTTGAACCCGAAGTACCCAACGCAGCCGCCGTACGGGCCGCGGGTGGTGCCCTCAAGCTCGGAAATGAGCTGCATGGCGCGGATTTTCGGGGCGCCGCTCAGGGTGCCGGCCGGGAAGGTAGTGCGCATCAGGTCGTAGGCCGAATGCTTCTGGGAGAGGCGGCCCTCCACCTGCGACACGATGTGCATCACGTGGCTGTATCGCTCGACCACCATGAGATCGCGCACCTTCACCGAGCCGTAATCGCAAACGCGGCCGATGTCGTTTCGCGCGAGGTCGACGAGCATGACGTGCTCGGCGCGCTCCTTGGGATCGGCGAGGAGGTCGCGGGCGTTCTCCTGATCCTCGGCCTCGGTCTTGCCGCGAGCGCGGGTGCCGGCGATCGGACGGATCTCCACATGATGATCCACGCAGCGGACGTGCAATTCCGGCGACGCGCCCACCAGCGCGAATCCGTCCAGCTCCAGCAGGAACATGTACGGCGAGGGATTGATGGACCGCGCGGCGCGGTAGATGTCGAAGGGCTGCGCGGTCACCGGGGTGCTGAAGCGCTGGGAGCCGACGATCTGGATGATGTCGCCCGCCGTGATGTACTTCTTGGCGGTCAGCACGTTGGCCTTGAAGGCCTCGGGCGTGGTGTTCGAGACGAACGGCACCGGCGGCACCTCGGAGGGCAGGCCGACCGGATGATGGTCCACCGGCTGCTCCAGCAGGGCGGTGAGGCGGTCGAGCTCGCCCACGGCGTTCTCGTAGGCCTCCTCGGGCTTCTGGCCGGGTTCGATCACCGCATTCACCAGCACCGTGAGGGTCTGGGCCACGCGATCGAAGATCAGCAGCTCGTCCGTGATGAGGAAATACAGGGTCGGCGTACCGAGTTCATCGTGCTTGGGACGGGGGACCACCGGCTCCACGTCGTGGATGAACTCGTAGCCAAGGAACCCCACGGCGCCGCCGGTGAAGCGGGGCAGGCCGGGCAGGGGCACGGGCTTGAAGCGGGCCAGCAGCCGTTCCACGACCTCGAGGCCGTCGGCCACCACCGAGGGATCGCGGGGCGTTCCCGCGGGAGCGCGATTGGGACCGGGGACCACGCGGTAGGATTCGACCACCTTGCGCCCTTCGATAACCTCCACCCGGTCCGCGGTCTGCTTGATGACCGCGCGCGGATTGCAGCCCACGAACGAATACCGGCCCAAATGCTCGCCGCCCTCGACGGATTCGAAGAGGAACGATTCGCCCTGGCCGCGGAGTTTCCAGTACGCCGACAGCGGAGTCTCGAAATCAGCAAGGAGCCTGCGGGTGACGGGGATCAGATTGCCCCGCTCCGCGAGCTTGAGAAACTCAGGCAGCGTTGGTGCGTCCATAACCAAGAGGCGGGGACCGTATCCCGGGAGGCGGATCCAAGGCAAAAGGCAAAAGGTGGCGATCCTGGCCCTCCGCGAATCCTTTTCCGTGGCGGATTTTCCGCGGACTGCCCACGCTTCCCGTCACTTCCCGTTATGAACCGGCTTCTCCGTCCCTCCCGTGCCCGTGGCGTGTTCGCCGCCACCCTGCTCGCCGCCCTGGCTGCGGGTTTTACCCCGGCTTCCCAGCTCGCCGTGCGGGCTGAGGACTATGTTCTCGGCTCCGAATCGCTCGAGCGCGCCCCCGGGGTGCCCAAGGGTCGGGTCGAGGCGTTTTCGTTCAATGAATCGAAGGTGTTCCCGGACACGACGCGTGATTGCTGGATCTACATCCCGGCCCAATACGACGGCTCGAAGCCGGCGGCCCTGATGGTTTTCCAGGATGGTCATGAGTACATGAGCGAAAAGGCGTCCCAGCGCGTGCCGGTGGTGTTCGACAACCTCATCGCGAAGGGCGAGATGCCGGTGACCATCGGCGTGTTCATCAACCCCGGCCACCGCGGTACCAACACGCCGCCGGCCAACGGCTGGGGGAATCGCAGCAATCGAAGCTACGAATATGACTCCCTCGGCGCCGATTACTCCAAGTTTCTCATCAACGAGCTGCTGCCCTACGTCACCGCGAAGTACTCGGTGAAGATCACCGACGATCCCGAACTGCGGGCAATCGGCGGCATGAGCAGCGGTGCCATTTGCGCCTTCACCGTGGCCTGGGAGCGGCCCGATTCCTTCCGCAAGGTGCTCTCGCAGATCGGCAGTTTCACCAACATCCGCGGCGGCCACGTGTATCCGGCCCTGATCCGCAAGACCGAGCGGAAGCCGATTCGCGTGTTCCTCCAGGACGGATCCAACGACCTGAACAACCTCCACGGCAACTGGCCGCTGGCGAATCAGGAGATGGCGAGTGCGCTGGCCTTCAGCGGGTATGACTTCAAGTTCGTCTTCGGCACCGGCAACCACAGTGGACGCCACGGCGGCGTGATCCTGCCCGATTCCCTCCGCTGGCTGTGGCGCCCGGTGTCCGCCGAGCTGCCGAAGCCGCTGACCAAGGACAATCTCGGCGGGGACGAGGCGCTCTCCAAGGTGCTGGTGGATGGTGGCAAGCCCGGCGATTGGGAATTGGTGGGTGAGGGCTACGGCTTCACTGATGCGGCCTGCAGTGATGCTGACGGCAACTTCTACTTCAGCGATCTCGGCAAGAACACCGTGTACAAAGTGTCGGTGAATGGCGGCAAACCCGAGAAGTGGCTGGAAGGGGGGCCCAAGATCAGCGGCTTGAAGTTTGGCGCCGACGGCCGGCTCTACGCGGCGACCCAGGGCACCGACAAGGAGAAGCGAATCATCACCATCGATCCGATCAGCAAGACGATCGAAACCGTGGCCACCGACGTGCAGGCGAACGATCTGATCGTGTCGAAGAGCGGCTGGATTTATTTTACCGACACCGGTGCCGGGCAGGTCGTGGCGGTGCCGACGTCGGCGCGGAACTTGTCGCGCCCGCATCCGGTGGCCGGCGGCATCAACAAGCCCAATGGGATCGGCCTCACACCCGATCAGCACCAGTTGGTGGTGAGCGAATACGGCGGCACCAACGCCTGGACCTTTCTCATTCAGGACGACGGTACGCTCCGCGGCGGCGAGAAGAATCTGGAACTTCGTGCACCGGCCGGGAAGACCGACAGCGGCGGCGACGGGCTGACCACCGATGCGCAGGGCCGCGCGTGGATCACCAGTCATTTGGGCATCCAGATGTTCGATCCCAACGGCCGCATGGGCGGGATCGTTTCGCGTCCCCAGGACAAGGGCACGGTGAGCTGCACCTTCGCCGGCCCGGGCCGCGCCTGGCTCTACGTCTGCAACAGCGACAAGGTCTACCGCCGCAAGACCCTCACCACCGGCGCCGCGGTGCCTTGAGCGGGCCGGGGAGTTAACCGCCGATGGACGCAGATGAATGCGGATGGCGGCTCACCGAGGAATGCGCATGGGATACATCCCGGAAGATGCAATGTGGTATCTGGCGGACGTGATCCTCGAGAAGCGGATTGAGTCGGATCCGCGGTCGGTCGTTCACATCAACCGCCTGCTCGTCCGTGCCGATTCACGTGAAGATGCGCACGAGAAGGCGTTGCTGCTTGGCCGACAGGGAGAGCACAGCTACGAAAACACGGATGGCAAGACAGTGACCGTCACGTTTCGTGGACTGGGCGAACTGAACGTCATTCACGACGAGTTGGAGCATGGAGCGGAGCTGAGTTATCAGGAGTTGGTCGGTTTGTCCGAGGAGCAGGTCCGCGCACTTTCAAAGGCGAAGCCTGAACTTGGAGTGTTTGCTCCGCGACAGGTGTCGAAAGGTCCGAATTACATGCCCAAGTCGGTGATGGAGGATTTGAGGAAAGCTGGTTTTGATGAGTCGGATCTTCAGAACCCGACAGCCTGATCAGTGGGCTTCTGCCTGCTGTCCCTCCGCCGTGGAGGTGGATGTTCAGATCTCGAACAGATCCAATCCTCAAACTCCCCGATCCGTGTGCATCTGTGTCTGTTTGTGGCTAACCCCCTCAGAATTCCGGTTGCAAACCGTCGCAGGACGCCAAGATTGGGTGATATTTCCAACGGCTCGAACCTCAACCCCATAAAAGAATCCCATGTCTGACCGTCTCTCCCGTCGTTCCTTCGGCCGCTTCACCAGCGCCGCCATCGGTGGCCTGATGCTGGGCTCGACCGCCGCCCTGCGTGCCGCGGAAGGCAAGGGGACCAATGATCCCGCCAACCTCCTGCTCGATCCCCACGTCTGCCGCGGGCTGAACACCTGCAAGGGCAAGGGCAAGGGCAAGGACAACTCCTGCGTCGGCGTGGGCAAGTGCGCCACCGCCGAAGCCCACACCTGCCACGGTGACAATGCCTGCAAGGGTCAGGGCGGCTGCGGCGAGCATCCGGGCGAGAATTCCTGCAAGGGCCACGGGTCCTGCGGCGTGCCGCTCGATGACAAGACCTGGAAGAAGGCGCGCAAGACCTTCGAGGCCCAGATGACCAAGAAGGGGCAGAAGTTCGGCGCCGCCCCGGCCAAGAAGGCCTGAGCCCGTCCCGGACGCGTCCCGTCGCGACCGGATCCGCCATGCCGGAACCTCGTCTCGGACTGCCCAACCTCGGACTCGGGGTTGGGCTTCGTGCTGTCCACTATCCGCATTTGCTGCGCGAACAGCCGGCGGTGGATTGGTTCGAGATCATTTCCGAGAACTACATGGATTCCCGCGGGCGGCCGCGTCATGTGCTGGAGCGCATCGCCAGCCGGTATCCGGTGGTGATGCACGGGGTGTCGCTCTCCATCGGCAGCACGGATCCCCTCGACGTCGACTACCTCACGCGGCTGAAGGCGCTGGCCCGCGACATCAAGCCGGCGTGGATTTCGGATCATGTCTGCTGGACCGGCGTCGCGGGCCGCAACACGCACGACCTGCTCCCGCTCCCGCTCACCGAGGCAAGCCTGCGTCATGTGGTGTCGCGCGTTCGCGAGGTGCAGGACTTCCTGGAGCGCCCGCTCATCCTCGAAAATCCCAGCACCTACGTCGGCTTTCGCGGCTCGACGATGCCGGAATGGGAATTCGTGGCGCGTCTCGCCGAGGCGGCGGACTGCGGCCTGCTGCTCGACGTGAACA